>JADGON010000041.1 GCA_017882945.1 Acidimicrobiia bacterium
CTGCGGGTCTTCGACGATCTGGCCGACCACCCCTTCGGGCGGATGCTCGGTCGCGGCCTGCTGGTCACCATCAACTCGGACGATCCCGCCTACTTCGGCGGGTACATCGCGGACAACTACGCCGCGACCGCGGCCGCGCTCGGGCTGGATCGGGACCAGCTGGTCGAGGTCGCGCGCAACTCGTTCGTGGCGTCGTTCCTCGACGATGCCGCCGTCCGGGGCCATCTCGGGGCGCTCGACGAATGGGTCCGGCGGCCCCTGGCGTAGGTACAGAAGTGATGATTAGGCTCCCACGTCAATAAAGGGATCTTTAGGCGCAAGGGGGCAGGGTGACACGGAGGTCGGGCTGGGTGCGGCGGGCTGCGCTCGCCGCGTTGGTGGTGACGGGCATCGTCGCGGCGCCGCTCGCGCTCGTGCCGATGACGGTGGCTCAGGCCGCCGGGGCGTGCGGTCCGCCCATCGTCAACCCGGTGGCCTGCGAGAACACGAAGACGGGCACGCCGCCGAGCGACTGGCAGGTCAGCGGCGACGGCGACACCTCGATCCAGGGGTACTCCACGGCGATGAGCGTCAACGTCGGGGGGACCGTCTCGTTCAAGGTCAAGTCGACGGCCTCGAGCTACCACATCGACATCCTTCGGCTCGGCTACTACCAGGGCAACGGCGCCCGGAAGGTCGCCGCGAACATCCGGCCCTCCGCTTCGCTCCCGCAGACGCAACCTGCGTGCCTGACCGACGCGAGCTCGGGCCTCGTCGACTGCGGCAACTGGGGCGTCTCCGCGTCGTGGGCGGTGCCCGCGGACGCGGTCTCGGGTCTCTACATCGCGCATCTCGTGCGCGACGACACCGGCGGCTCGAGCCAGATCTGGTTCGTCGTGCGCGACGACTCCAGTCACTCCGACATGCTCGTGCAAGCGTCCGACACGACGTGGGAGGCGTACAACACGTACGGCGGCAACAGCCTGTACACGTGTGGCGGCGGGTGCCCGGTCGGGAACCCGCAGGGATACAAGGCGGCGTACAAGGTGTCGTACAACCGCCCGTTCACCCCGTCTGCGGACGTCGGGCGCGCGAACCCGTACTACGCCGAGTTCCCGATGATCCGATTCCTCGAGGCCAACGGGTACGACCTGAGCTACACCACGGGCGGCGACGTCGACCGGAGCGCATCGCTGCTCCTCAACCACAAGGTCTTCGTGTCGTCGGGTCACGACGAATATTGGTCGGGCACCCAGCGCGCCAATGTGGAAGCGGCACGCGACGCAGGTGTGAGCCTGGCGTTCTTCAGTGGCAACGAGGTCTTCTGGAAGACGCGATGGGAGGCCAGCATCGACGGCAGCAACACGCCGCGCCGCACGCTGGTGACGTACAAGGAGACCCACTTCAACGCGGTCGTCGATCCACAGGGCCCCGCGACCTGGACCGGGACGTGGCGCGACCCGCGGTTCAGTCCACCGGGTGACGGCGGGCGGCCGGAGAACGCGCTGACGGGGCAGTACTTCAGCGTGAACGCGGGCACTGCGGACATCAAGGTGCCGGCCGCGAACGGGAAGCTGCGGCTGTGGCGCAACACCGCCGCGGCGACGTTGGGCACCGGTCAGACGCTGACGCTCGGTTCCGGCATCGGGACGCTCGGCTACGAGTGGGATCTCGACATCGACAACGGGTTCCGGCCCGCCGGCCTGCTCGACCTCTCGACCACGACCGTCGACGTGCCCCAGGCGTTCACGCGTGACTACGGCACCGACGTCTACCCGGCGACGCTCACCCACCACCTGACGCTGTACCGCGCCCCGAGTGGTGCGCTGGTGTTCGGCTCGGGGACGGTCCAGTGGGCCTGGGGTCTCGACAGCACCAACCCGAATGGCGGTGCACCCGATCGCAACATGCAGCAGGCGACCGTCAACCTGTTCGCCGACATGGGTGCGCAGCCGTTCTCCCTCCAGTCGGGGCTGGTCGCCGCGTCCAAGACGACCGACACCACGGCGCCGACCTCGGTGATCACGTCGCCGGCCGCGAACGCCAACCTGGTCGACGGCAACCAGGTGACCGTCACCGGGACGGCAGCCGACACCGGCGGCGGCACGGTGGCCGGCGTCGAAGTCTCGACGGACGGCGGCACCACCTGGCACCCCGCCGACGGGACGACATCGTGGTCGTACTCCTGGATCGTCCGCGGCAGCCCGACGTCTCGGGTGATGTCGCGTGCGGTCGACGACAGCGGGAACCTCGAGAGCCCGGCGGCGGGGAACGTCGTCAACGTGGCGTGCCCGTGCTCGGTGTTCGGCACGAGCACGCCGGCGATCGCCGACGCGGGCGACAATGCCTCGGTCGTGCTCGGCATGAAGTTCACGACGGACGTGTTCGGCACGGTCAGCGGGATGCGCTTCTACAAGGCCGCGACCAACACGGGCACGCACGTCGGCACGCTCTGGACCTCGACCGGTCAGCAGCTCGCGTCGGCCACCTTCACCGGTGAATCGGCCTCCGGGTGGCAGACGGTGAGCTTCTCGCCGCCCGTGGTGATCGGCCCGAACACCACGTATGTCGTGTCGTACATCGCGCCGAAGGGTCACTACTCGGACGATGTGAACTACTTCTACCCACCCCCGGCGCCGAATGGCTTCGGCGTGGTGGACAGCGCGCCGCTGCACGCCGTGCGCCAGACCGGCGGGAACATCAACGGCGTGTTCTCGTACAGCGCCACGAACGTGTTCCCCACGAGCGCGGACTTCGGCGACAACTACTGGGTCGACGCGATCTTCACGCCGTCGGCACCCCCGGGCGCGCCCACCAATGTGACCGCGACCGCGGGGTACAGCTCAGCGGGTGTGAGCTGGACCGCGACCGGTGGGCCGGCGAGCAGCTACACCGTGACGCCCTTCATCGGCTCGACCGCACAGCCGTCGACCACGATCACGGGGGTTCCGGCGCCGACCGCCACGACCATCTCGGGCCTGACCAACGGCGTGACCTACACGTTCGTCGTCACGCCGGGGAGCCCCGCCGGCGCGGGACCACCGTCCGGCGCGTCGAACGCGGTGACGCCGTCGGCGACGGCGTCGGTGGTCATCAACGGCGGCTTCGAAGGTGGATTGCCACCGTGGACCGCGGGCGCGGTCACGAAGCCGACCGTGACCTCGACTCGCGCGCACAGCGGGACGTCCTCGGCGGTCTTGGGGATCGTGTCGGGCCAGGAGCCCAGCGGCGACAGCACGTTGAGCCAGACGCTGACCGTCCCGCCCGGAACGTCGACGTTGAGCTTCTGGTACTGGCCGGTCACCGTGGACGGGACGTGCTCGGGAACCTGCCCGTTCGACTACGAAGAAGCCCAGATCCGGAGCACGGGTGGGGCGACCTTGGCCTCGATCTTCAAGAGCAACTCGAACGGGTCGGGCTGGACGCAGGTCAATTTCAACACCAGCGCGTATGCAGGGCAGACGATCGTCCTGTACTTCAATGTGCACTCGGACGGCTCGAGCCCGCCAGATGACTCGTCGATGTACCTCGACGACGTCACGCTCAACGGCGCCGGCGGGCTGACGGCACCGGCCGCGCCGACGGGGGTCACCGCGGCCGCGGGGAACGCGCAGGCGACGGTGAGCTGGACCGCGCCCGCCAACGGTGGGAGTGCGATCACGAGCTACACGGTGACGCCATTCATCGGGACGACCGCGCAGACGCCGACGACGGTGACCGGCTCGCCGCCCGCGACGACCGCCACGGTGACCGGACTCACGAACGGAACTGCGTACACGTTCGTGGCGACCGCGACGAATGCCGTGGGCACGGGTCCAGCTTCGGCCGCGTCGAGCGCGGTGACGCCGACCGGGCCGACGGTCCCGGCGGCGCCGACGGGGGTCACCGCAGTCGCGGGGAACGCGCAGGCGACGGTGAGCTGGACCGCGCCCGCCAACGGTGGGAGTGCGATCACGAGCTACACGGTGACGCCGTTCATCGGGACGACCGCGCAGACGCCGACGACGGTGTCCGGCTCGCCTCCGGCGATCTCGGTGACGGTGACGGGCCTGCTCAACGGGAGCACCCACACGTTCACGGTGACGGCGACGAACGCCATCGGTACCGGTCCGGTGTCCGCCCCGTCGAATGCGGTGATCCCGATCGCGCCGACTGCGCCGTCGGCGCCGAGCTCGGTCACCGCGACCGCGGGGAACGCGCAGGCGACCGTCAGCTGGAGCGCGCCCGCGAACAGCGGGAGTGCGATCACGAGCTACACGGTGAGGCCGTTCATCGGGACGACCGCGCAGACGTCGACGACGGTCAGCGGGTCGCCGCCGGCAACTTCGGTGGTGGTGACCGGGCTCACGAACGGCACCGCGTACACATTCACGGTGACCGCCACGAACGGCATCGGAACCGGTCCGGCCTCTGCCGCGTCGAGCGCGGTGACCCCAACGGGACCGATGGCTCCGAGCGCGCCGACTGGAGTGACCGCGGCGGCCGGAATCGGCGCGGCCACGGTGAGCTGGAGCGCGCCTGCGAACAACGGGAGTGCGATCACGAGCTACACGGTGACGCCGTTCATCGGGACGACCGCGCAGACACCGGCGACGGTCAGCGGGTCGCCGCCGGCGACGTCCGTGACCGTGTCGGGGCTGACGAACGGCACCGCGTACACGTTCACGGTGACCGCCACGAACGGCATCGGAACCGGTCCGGCTTCAGCCGCGTCGAACGCCGTCACGCCGACCGCGCCGACCGCGCCGTCGGCGCCGACCGCGGTCACCGCGACCGGAGGCAACGGCTCGGCGACGATCAGCTGGGTCGCTCCGGCCAACGGTGGGAGCGCGATCACGAGCTACACGGTGACGCCGTTCATCGGGACGACGGCCCAGACCCCGACCACCGTGACCGGTTCGCCGCCGAACACCCTGGTCACCCGCACCGGGCTCACCAACGGGACGACCTACACGTTCACGGTCGCGGCGACCAACGCCGTGGGGACGAGCGCGCCCTCGACCGCATCGAACGCGGTGACCCCCGCCGCGACGGTGACGCCACCCGCATTCGTCCAGCAGACGTCGGCCCAGTCGGGGTTCACGACTGCGCTGCCGTTGACTCCGCCATCGAACATCACGACGGGCAATCGGCTGGTGGTGATGGTCGGCGTGTGGAGCAGCAGCCGGGCGACGGCGCAAACGGTGACCGACGCGGCAGGCAACGTGTACACGAAGCTGCTGAGCTTCGCCGCTGCGGACGACACCGAGATGAGTGTGTGGTCGGCGCCGATCACCGCGGGCGGGGGCACGCGGCCGGTGGTCACCGTCACGCCGACCTCCGGCGCGGATGTTGGGGCGACGGTGGTCGAGTACTCGGGTCTGTCGAGCGCGGCGGGCGCGGCCGTGGTCGATCAGCTGGACTCCGCGAGTGGTCATACGAGCGCGGCTGCGACCGTGGCTTCAGGTGCAACCTCGCCGACGAATGCCGGCAATGAGCTCGCGGTCGGCTTCTACGCCGACTCCGGGTTCGGCACCGCGCTGACCGCGGGTGCCGGATTCACCCAGCGGGTGAACATGTCCCCGAACGCCAACATGGATCTCCTCGTCCAGGACCAGGTCGTCGGCCAGGGCGCGACCCCGAGCTCGCAGGTCGGGACGGGTGCGAACACCGACTGGCTCGCCGCGACGGTCGTGTTGAAGTCCGGCGCGGCGGTCCCGCCGACCGCGCCGTCGGCGCCGACGGGGGTGACCGCGTCCGCGGGCAACGGGTCGGCGTTGGTGAGCTGGGTTGCGCCGCCGAACGGCGGGAGTGCGATCACGAGCTACACGGTGACGCCGTTCGCCGGCACAACCGCGCTGACGCCGACCACCGTGGCCGGCTCGCCACCGGGGACCACGGTGTCCGTCACGGGACTCACGAACGGGACGGCGTACACATTCACGGTGACCGCGACGAACGCAGTCGGGACGAGCCCGGCCTCGGCCGCGTCGAATGCGGTGACGCCTTCGGCGTCTGTAGCTGCACCCGCGTTCGTGCAGCAGATCTCCGCGCAGAACGGGCGCACGTCGGGGCTGACCTTGCGGCCGGCGGCGAACGTCGTGGCCGGGAACCGGCTGGTCGTACTGGTCGGGGTGTGGAACAGCAGCGGGGCGACCGCGAGCGCGGTCACGGACACCGCCGGGAACACGTACACCGAGCTGATGCACTTCGCCGCAGCAGACAAGACCGAGATGAGCGTGTGGTCGGCTCCGATCACGCTGGGCGGAGGGACGCGACCGACGCTCACGGTGTCGCAGACGTCCGCCGCGGACGTCGGCGCGACCGTGCTCGAGTACAAGGGTCTGTCGAGCGCGGCGGGTGCCGGGATCGTCGATCAGAAGGTCTCGGCGAGCGGCCGGACCAGTGCCGCCGCAACGGTGGCCTCGGGCGCGACGGCGGCGACGACCGCGGGCAACGAGCTCGCGCTCGGCTTCTACGTCGACTCCGGCTTCGGCACGCTCCTGACTGCCGGATCCGGATTCACGCAGCGGGTCAACCTGTCGCCGAACGCCAACATGGACCTGCTCGTCGAGGATCAGGCCGCCGGCGCCGGAGCCACCCCCAACGCCCGCTTCGGCACCGGCGCCAACACCGACTGGCTCGCCGCCACCGTCGTCCTCAAGGGCCAGTAACCCCGCCGACCGAGCGGCCGGGGTGAGCCCGGTCGCCCGGCCCGGCGGCGCGTTCGGTCGAGCCGGAACCGTGACGCGCGAGAGCTACTCGGGATCGATCTGCCAGTTGGGCTCGCGGTGTTCGGCGAAGGCACGCGGACCCTCCTCCTGGTCGGGATGCCCCCACATCGAGACGAGCTCGCCCGCGCCGGCGCGGCAGGCGTCGGTGAGCCCCATCTCGAGCGCGCCCCACAGCGCCCTCTTTGTCGCGCGCATGGCTGCGGGGGAGTTCCGCGCGATCTTCTCCGCGAGCGCCTGAGCCTCGTCGCGCAGCTGCTCCGGTGGGTCGACCACCTGGCTGATCATTCCGAGCTCGTAGGCCCGTTGCGCGGAGAGCCGCTCGGACCTCCCGACGAATGCCATCCGCATCACGGCCTCGACCGGCATCTTGCGCATCAGCCCGATCGCCTCGATCGCAACCACCTGGCCGACCGAGACGTGTGGGTCGAAGAACTGCGCATCCGACGCCGCGATCACGATGTCTGCGTCGGCGACCCAATGGAACGCCCCGCCCACGCACAGACCGTTGACCGCCGTGATCACCGGCTTCCACACCTCCTGGTGCCACGCGGTGAAGTGCAGGTCGAAGTTCGCGACCGAGTCGCGATACCGCTCCATGCCCTGGCCGTCGGTCGCGATCTCGTTGACGTCGACGCCGGTCTGGAAGGCCCGCCCTTCGCCGGTGTGCACGATGACGCGCACCTCCGGGTCCGCGTCGAGCTCCTTCCACGCGACGGCGAACTCGTCGCGCATCTGGGCCGACATCGCGTTGAGCTGCTCGGGACGGTTGTTGATCAGCCAGCCGACGGGACCGCGGCGTTCCACGATCAGGCAGTCGAACGACGAGTACTTCACCACAGTCAGCCTTCCCCGGGCATCGATGCATCAAGTGGGAGCCAGCGCGGCTCGCGCCGCTCGACGAACGCGAGCGGACCTTCCTCCTGGTCGGGATGGCCCCACATCGCCACGAGCTCCGAAGCACCGGCGTGGCAGGCGTCGCTCAGTCCGAGCTCCAGCGCGCCCCACAACGCCTTCTTGGTCGCCCGCATCGCGGTGGGGGAATTCTGCGCGATCTTCTCGGCGAGCGCCATGGCTTCGTCGGCGAGCTGCTCGGGCGGGTCCACCACCTGGCTCAAGATCCCCAGCTCGTAGGCGCGCGACGCCGACAAGCGTTCGTGGCGTCCGGTCAGGGCCATGCGCATGATCGGCTCCATGGGGGACTTCCGCACGAGCGCGATCGCTTCGTAGGCCGTGACCTGCCCGATCGACACGTGCGGGTCGAGGAAGGTCGCGTTGCTCGACGCGATGACGATGTCGGCGTCGGCGACGAAGTGGAGACCGCCGCCCGCGCACGTGCCGTTGACCGCGGCGATGACCGGCTTCCAGACCGAGTTGTGCCACGCAGTGAGCCGGAGCTCAGCCCGCTTGGTGCGCCGGGACTGCTCGCGCAACGCCTCCGGGTTCCGGCTCAGCTCGACGACATCGAGCCCGGTCTGGAACGCCGAGCCGGAGCCGATGTTGACGATGACTCGAACGTCGGGATCGGCGTCGAGCCCGGCCCAGGCGCGCTCGAGCTCGTCGAGCATCACGGAGTTCATCGCGTTGCCGACCTCCGGCCGGTTGAACTGCAACCACCCCACTGCACCCCGCCGCTCCACGATCAGCGTCTCGAACGAAGTCACGATCCGGCACTCGCGAGCTCGGCGTGGAGTGCGATCAAGTCGCTGCGCAACAGCTTCCCGATCTGGTTGCGCGGGAGCGCGTCGACCCGGTGGAACGCGACCGGCACCTTGTACGGCGCGAGATGCTCGCGACAGGTCGCACGCAGCTCGTCGTCGGTTACGGAGTCCTCACCGACGATGAACGCGATCGGCACGGCGCCGAGCCGATCGTCCGGCACGCCGACCACGCCCGCATCCTCCACGCCGGTCACGAGCCGCAACACCTCCGCGACGTGGTCGGGGAACACCTTGTTGCCACCCCGGTTGATCACGTCGCCTCCGCGACCCTCGATCCACACGAAGCCGTCGGGATCCACCCGAGCCAGGTCGCCGGTGTCGATGAAGCCTTCGTCGTCGACGCGGTCCGCGAGCTCTGCTCCATCGGCGTAGCCCGAAGCCATCGAGGGCGGGCGCACGAGCAACCGGCCCACGCCGTCGGTCGAGGCGACCCCGCCCGAGTCGTCGAGCACCTTGATCGCAACGCCGGGATGCGGGCGGCCGACCGCGCCGATCTTCTCGGGGTGCTCACGCGCGTCGCCGGCCGTCCACCCGATCACTTCGCCGATCTCGGCCTGGCCGTAGCCGTTGAGCACAGTCACCCCGAACTTGTCCGTGAAGCGGCGGGCCTGGATCGGCGACAGGGGTGCCGTGATGCTTCGCACGTACCGCAGCGGTGCGAGGTCATTCACTGTCGAGTCGGCGAGCATCGTCATTGCCGCGGGTGGGAGCACCGTCGAACGAATCTTGAAGCGCGCGACGAGCTCGGCGAACACCTCGGGATCGAAGCCGTCCATCACGACGATCGGCGCGCCCGCGCGCAGTCCGAACAACACGTTGTAGATGCCGGCGTTCAGCGAGAGTGAAACCGCGATGAGGTTCGGCGACGGCGGACGGCTCGTGTCGCGCGGCTTCGCACGCAGCGGCGCGAGCACCCGGTCGAGCAGCTCGAAGTACGCCGTGTGCTGGTGCAGGATCGCCTTGGGCTCACCGGTCGTGCCCGAGGTCCACACCACGAAGGCCGTCTCGAGTCCGTAGCTCCGGCCCGGGCCCTCGAGGGCCGTGATCTCCACCGCGTCGCCGGTGACGATGGCAACCGGCGCAGTCGCGGCGAGCACCTTCCGGACCTCGGGCGCCGGCGCTCGAGGGTTCACCGGCACGAAGACCGCACCCGCGAGCCAGATGCCGAACATCGTCGTGATCACTGCCGGCCCGTCGGGCATCTGGACCGCCACCGCGTCGCCGGGCTGGACCCCTGCAGCGCGCAGCCGGACCGCGACCGCATGGGCCGCTTCACGCGCCTCGCCCGCGGTGAGCACGGAGCCGGGTCCGTAGAGCAGGGGCTCACCGGCCGCGAACGGATGCTCGACGAGAAGCGACGCGAGCGAAGGAGGCCCGGTCACGATCGCGGCACCGCCTCCCATGCCGAGTCGACGTACGGATCGGGTTCGCGTGGCAAGCCGAGCACGCGCTCCGCAACGATGTTCTTGTTCACCTCGGTGGTCCCGCCCTCGATCGTGTTCGCGCGGCTCCGCAACATGGCGCGGCTCTCGAAGGGCATCGCCCCGGCCCACGCGTCGAGATCGTGATTGGGTCCGTCCCACGCGACTGCATCCGGACCGAGCAGATCCGCGGCGAGTCGTTGCAGGCGCTGGTTCAGGCTGCCTTGGTGCACCTTGCCGATCGAGCCGGCCGGCCCAGGGGTGCCACCCGCCTGCACTGCACCCCGCACACGCTGGTTCGTCCAGTCGCGGATTCGCTCCTCGCTGTACAGCTGCATCAGCTGCTGGCGCACGTGAGGATCGCCGGTGCGTCCGAGCTCGATCGCACGTTGGATCACCCGATCGATTCCCGAACCGCCGATGCGGTCGACGCCACCCGAGCCCGAGCCCGAAACCATCTGGCGTTCACCGGCCAGCGTCGCGCCGGCGACGCGCCATCCGTCACCGGCCGCACCGATGCGGTGCGCGTCCGGCACGCGCACCTCGTCGAGGAACACCTCGTTGAAGTCGACTTCGCCGCCGATGTGCCGGAGGGGCCGTACCTGGACTCCCGGGGCGTCGAGATCGACGATGAAGTACGTGAGCCCGCGGCGCTTGGGCACGGTCGGATCGGTGCGCGCGAGGCAGATCGCGAAGTCGGAGAGGTGCGCCCAGGTGGTCCAGACCTTCTGGCCGGTGAGGACCCACTCCTCCCCGTCGAGCGTGGCTCGCGTCGCCAACGACGCGAGGTCCGAACCAGCGCCGGGTTCGCTCAGGAGCTGGCACCATTTCTCCTCGTTGCGCACGAGCGGCGGCAGGAAGCGCAGGCGTTGCTCCTCCCGGCCGTGAGCGAAGAGCGCAGGCGCCGCGCTGTTCAGGCCGAGAGGGTTGAGCCGTCCGAGGTTGTACGGCGCCAGGACCGCTTCGGCGACCCGGGCCTGGGCCGAGCTGAGATCGAGACCGCCGTACGCCACCGGCCACGTCGCGACCGCGAGCCCGCTGTCGGCGAAGGTCGGGTACCACTCCTCGTACACCGCCCGGGGTCGCACCTTCCGGATCGCCGCACGGCCGCCGTGCGCGGCCGCGTCCTGCCACGGTGCCGGAACGTGCGCCGACACCCAGGCCTCGACGACCCGGCGCACCTCGTCGTCGGACGACGACCGGTCGAGCGGCAGGCGAAGGTCCGGGTCCATCGGGGTCGTACCGTAGGTGATCCCCGTCCGGCCCTTCCCAGCGGCCTGCATGGCCCGCGTAGTGTCACCGGCACGCAGACAGGAGCTGGGATGGCCGACAGCGACGGGATCACGGACGCGGGAGTGGAGCGCCTGCGCGCTCGCGTCGGGATCGCGCGGCCCCACACCCAGCCACCGCACTACCGCTTCCCGAACGAGGACACCTTTCGCAACGTGGCGGAGGCCTACGGCGACGACAACCCGCTCTGGTGCGACCCCGAGTACGCCCGGGTCACCCGCTGGGCCGGACCGATCGCCTCGCCCCACCTGGTCGGGGGCGACACCCTGATCGGTGAGGACGAGGTCACGGTGTTGCCGGACGACGTCCAGGCGCTGCTGCGCGGCGACCCGATCCGCGGCGCGCATGCGTTCTACGCCGGGAGCTCCCGGGAGTGGTGGTCACCGCTGCGGCCGGGCCGGCGGATGGCGCGTCGCAACGCGCTCGTCGGCGTCCACGACAAGGGCAGCGACTTCGCCGAGCGCGCCGTGCACGAATGGACGGCCGAGGTCTTTGCATCCCGCGACCCGGACGAGGTGCTCGCCGCGCAGTACCGGCTGATGATCCGCACCGACCGGAAGAAGGCCGAGCAGCGCGGCAAGAACGACGCGATCGTCATCGATCCGTACACCGACGAGCAGATCGCCGAGATCGACGCGGTGTCGGCGGCCGAGCGCGCGATCCGCCGGGGGAGCGAGCCGCGGTGGTGGGAGGACGTCGACGAGGGCGACGAGGTCGGACCGCTCGTCAAGGGTCCGCTGCGCGTGACCGACATGGTGTGCTGGCATGTGGGCATGGGCATGGGGCTGTACGGCGTGAAAGCGCTGCGACTCGGATACGACCAGCGCCGGCGAGTGCCCCGGTTCTTCCGCCCCGATGATCTCAACATCCCGGATGTGCAGCAGCGGGTGCACTGGGACCCCGAGTGGGCGCGCAAAGCCGGGAACCCCGCGAGCTACGACTACGGCCGCATGCGCGAGACGTGGTTGATCCACCTCTGCACCGACTGGATGGGTGACGACGCCTGGCTCTGGAAGCTCGACTGCCAGTTCCGGAAGTTCAACTACGTCGGCGACACGCACTGGATGCGGGGTCGCGTCGTGCGCAAGCTCCTCGCCGACGGTGACCGGCCCGCCGTCGAGCTCGACATCTGGGGCGAGAACCAGCGCGGTGAGACCACGACCCCGGGTCACGCGACGATCCTGTTGCCGAGCCGTGAGCGCGGCGACGTCCGGTTGCCCGAGCCTCCTGGCGGTGCCACCACGTGCCAGGACGCGCTCGCCGCGCTCGTCGATCGCTTCGCGGAGATGGAGAGCGCATGAAGCCGTACCCGACTCCGCCCGACGGACTTGTCGTCGAAGCCGACGGCCCAGTGCTCCGGCTGCGCCTCGATCGCCCCGACCGGCGCAACGCGGTGACCGACGACATGGTGCTCGCGCTCATCGAGACGATCGAGGCCGCGGGCAGCGACGAGACGGTGCGCGTCATCGCGCTCTCCGGAACCGGTGACCACTTCTGCTCCGGGTTCGATCTCGGGCTCCGGGGCCAGAGCGACGCCAAGCCGCGAGCCGGGGCCACGCAGCGCCAGATGCGATGGCAAGTCAACCGCCTCATCCCGACGATGCTCGAGACCCAGACGCCGATCGTCACCGTGGCGACCGGCTACATCATCGGGCTCGGGCTGAACCTCGTCCTCGCTTCGGACTTCGCGGTCGTGACCGACGACGCCCGCCTGCGCTCGCCCTTCACCGGGATGGGCTTCACCCCCGACTCGGGGGCGTCGTGGCTCATCCCCCGGATGGTCGGCGTGGCGCGGGCCAAGGAGCTGCTCCTGTTGAGCCGCGAGATCACCGGCCTCCAGGCGGCCGAGTGGGGTCTCGTGCACCGAGCGGCGCCGGCGCGCTCGGTCGCCGCGGTCGCCGACTCACTGGTCACCGAGCTCGCCGGTGCGGCCACCGTGGCCGTCGGGCTCACGAAGCTGTTGGTCCAGCGGAGCCTGACCGTGGACCTGGAGCGTCACCTGGCCGACGAGGCGCTCGCGATCGAGCTGTCGAGCCGTTCGGGCGACTTCCAGGAGTTCGCCCGGGCGCGCAAGGATCGCCGTGAACCAGACTTCGAGGGCCGCTAGATGGGAGCAGCAGTGACCGAGGAACTTCCCCAGACCATCCCCGGGGTGCTGGCCCGCGCCGCGCAGCGGTTCGGCGATCGCGAGGCTCTCGTCGACGAACGGGCCCGGCTGACCTACACGGACCTCGCGGCGGCCGTGTCCCGCGCGGCTCGCGCCCTGATCGCTTCGGGCATCGATCCCGGTGACCGCGTGTCGATCTGGGCCCCGAACACCACCGAGTGGGCGATCGCCGCGCTCGGCGTGCACACCGCGGGTGCCGTGCTCGTCCCGTTGAACACCCGGTTCAAGGCCGCGGAAGCCGCCTACATCCTCGACCGCGCAGACGTCCGCATCCTCTTCACCGTCACCGACTTCCTGGCCACCGACTACGTCGAGCTTCTGGCGGGCGTGGATCGTCCCCCGTCGCTGCGCGAGATCGTGGTGCTGCGCGGCGCGCCCGCGGCCGGGACCGTCACCTGGGCGGAGCTCGACGCCCGCGCCGAGCAGGCGAGCACGGCGGACGTCGAAGCGCGAGGAAAGGCGCTCCAAGGCGACGATCTCTCCGACGTGCTGTTCACGTCCGGGACGACCGGGAAGCCGAAGGGGGCCATGCTCACGCACTCGGCCGGCATCCGGGCGTACGCCGCGTGGGCGGACGTCGTCGGCCTGCGTGAGGGCGACCGCTACCTCATCGTCAACCCGTTCTTCCACGCGTTCGGGCTGAAGGCAGGCATCCTCGCCAGCATCATCACCGGGGCGACCATGGTCCCGCACGCGGTGTTCGACGTGGACACGGTGATGCAACGGGTGGCCGAGGAGCGCATCTCGATGCTCCCGGGACCCCCGACGGTCTACCAGTCGATCTTGGATCATCCGCGGGTCGGTGAGTTCGACATGTCGTCGCTACGGCT
Organism: Acidimicrobiia bacterium; assembly: GCA_017882945.1. GTDB lineage: Bacteria > Actinomycetota > Acidimicrobiia > IMCC26256 > JAENVU01 > Chersky-806. The sequence goes on from JADGON010000041.1 coordinate 14,119, forward strand.
GTCGGTGACCGGCGCCGCACCCGTCCCGGTCGAGATGATCAACCGGATGCGCGCCGAGCTCGGCTTCGAGACGATCGTCACCGGCTACGGGCTGACGGAATGCACCGGCATCGCGACGATGTGCCGTCATGACGACGATCCCGTCATCATCTCCACGACGTGCGGTCGCGCGATCCCGGGCATCGAGGTGCAGGTCGTCGACGACAAGGGCGAGCCGGTCGCGCCCGGTGTGCCGGGCGAGGTCGTCGTGCGCGGCTACAACGTCATGCGCGGGTACATCCACGACACCGAGGCGACCGCCGAGGCGATCGACGCCGCCGGCTGGCTGCACACGGGCGACATCGGCGTCATGGACGAACAGGAGAACCTGCGCATCACCGACCGGATGAAGGACATGTTCATCGTCGGCGGCTTCAACGCCTACCCGGCCGAGATCGAGGGCATGATGCTCGAGCACCAGGGCATCTCGCAGGTGGCGGTCGTCGGCGTACCCGACGAGCGCATGGGTGAGGTGGGGTTGGCGTACGTCGTCCCTCGCCCGGGCGCCGAGATCGACGAAGCTGAGCTGATCGCGTGGTGCCGCGAGCGCATGGCCAACTACAAGGCGCCGCGCCGGGTCGAGATCGTCGATGCGCTGCCGCTCAACGCGAGCGGCAAGGTGCTCAAGATCGAGCTGCGCGCACGGGCCGCCGAGGGCTGAACTCCACTGCCGCCCCGGTGCTGATCTTTGCAAGCCCGATCTCCGGCGCTTCGCGCGCCGGTGTCGCGTCCGGGTCGATCACCGCTTCGTAGGCGAACCGCTCGCCCGGTCGAGCGGTAGTCGCGGACACGCTGGCGCGGGGGTTCACGGCCTGCACGATCGCATCGAGCGCACGGTCGCTCGCAGCGCCGAGCTGGGTGAACCAGTGGTAGTCGTCCGCCTCCGCGAACACCGGTGAGTCCAGGATCGCGAACCGCACCCGGTCATCCGCGACCACCTCGACCGCGAGGTCCACGTAGGTGCGCGGGAAGAAGGTGGGGTGCACCTGCAGGACCTTGGCGATGGCCTCGGCACCGTCGCCCTGGATGTTCATCGCGGTGCGCAGCCGCTGCGCGGTGAGCCCGGCCAGGCCGGTGAAGACCATCGGGTTGATGCGGGCGGCTTCCGCTTCCCCGTAGCGCTGCGCGACGGCCAGGAGGAACGACCGAAACAGCAGGTGGCTCTGCACCGCGAACTCCTGCAACGCGACGACGAGCGCGCGGTGGGAGAGGTCCTCGAGCTGGAAGTCCGGGTCGAAGTCCCGGTGGTAGTCGTCCCAGCCGCCGGGCTCCGCGTCGGTGTCCGGAACCTGCACCGTGATGCTTGCGATGAGCGAGGCCTCGACGAGCGCGCGATTCGGATGGGGGTCCACCGGATCGAATGAGGGATCGATCTCGACGGTCCAGCGGCAGTGCGGCATCTGGTCGGCGGGTACGCGCGGCGGCCGGTGGATCGGCCGCACCTGGGCGCGCGGGTTCGTTGCTCCGGCCGTCGCGTCGAAGGTGGGGTCCTCGATCGCGTGGCACATCCCCTGGACGTACTCCTCGCCCATGGGCTCGACATCCATCAGCGCGCCGCAGTGCGCCAGCCAGAACTCGCCGTGGTTCTCGTCGAACACCTCGCAGCGGAAGTCCATGAACTGGTGGGGGGCGCCGATGTCGAGCTGGAGGTTCTTCATGATCGTGGGGACGTTGCCGTCCGCGAAGCCGAACGCGCGCTGGGAGCGCATCGAGTACACCGGGCTGGCGGCCATCCACTCTACGATCGCGACCTCCTCCATCGCCTCGCGGGGCCGGCCTTCGTGCACGAGCGGCATCCCGACCCGGTCCTGGAGGTGGCCGTGCAGCAACCACTCGCGACCGAGGACGGCCAGGGCGCGCCGCGAGAGATGCCGCAGATCGAAGTCAGGGTCGAACGGGCCCGAGTAGTCATCCATGCCCACGAAGGTATCCGGCTTTCTGGCCTTCCCGGCTCCTGCCTACGCTGGGGTCGGTGGGGCGCGTGATGCCGGCAGCGGTGTACCTCGGGGGAGGGGACATGGCAGTGCGGGAGCTTCCCGTCCCCGAGGTCGCTCCGGACCAGGTGCTCATCGAGGTCTCCCACTGCGGCATCTGCGGGACGGACCTCCACCTGGTGCTCGAGGGCTACGCGCGCCCGGGATCCGTCCTCGGTCACGAGTGGGCCGGCGAGGTCGTCGCGGTGGGCGAGGCCGTGACCGGCTGGGAGATCGGTGCGCGCGTCGTGCAGGAACCGCAACCGGGTTGCGGGGCGTGCCGAGCGTGCCGCGCGGGCCGTCCCGCGGTGTGCCTCGCGAAGGATCCCGTGGACCATCTCGAATTCCACGGCGCGTTCTGCCGGTACGTCACCGCGGATGCGAGGCGCCTCCTGCGGGTCCCCGAAGGACTGTCGACCCGCGCCGCCGCGCTCACGGAGCCGACCGCGATCGCGATTCACACCGTGAACCTGACCGACGTGGCGCCCGGCGATCGCGTCCTCGTGACCGGCGCGGGCCCGGTGGGCCTGCTCACGATCGCGGTGCTCCGCTCGCGCGGCATTCATGACATCACCGTCTCCGAACCAGCCGCCGGTCGACGCGCCCGCGCGCTCGCGGTGGCTGCTGCACACGCGATCTCACCCGACGAGCTCGGACGCGCGCCGATGGGACGGCCCGTGGAGGCGCCGTACTCCGTCGCATTCGAGTGCTCGGGCCATGCGCGCGCCGCGGAAGCCGCGCTCGACCAGCTGGACTACGCCGGCACGCTGGTGTTCGTAGGAACCGGGCGCGAGCAACCGAGCATCAACCACAACCGCATGATCGTCCTCGAGCTCACCGCCATCGGCGCGTACAACTACGACTCGGACGGCTTCGTGGCCGCGCTCGCGCTGCTTGCGTCCGGCGCGTTGCCGCTCGATCTGCTGATCGAGCCGGACGACGTGCTCCTCGACGGCGTACTCGGCGCGATGCATCGACTCGCCGAAGGAACGCCACCCGGCAAGGTGATGGTGCGACCGGAGGTCCCACGTTGAACGAGCCCACATTCCGGCCTCGCCTGAACCATGTCGCGATCTCGATGGCACCGTCGGCGCTCGACGAGCGGGCTCGGGCGGAGATCCTCGAGTTCTACGGTGAGGTGTTCGGCTGGACCGAAGGTGACAACTCCGGAGAGACCGGCAACCCGCTGATCCTCTACACGGGCGAGTACGGGCAGTTCGTCTACCTCCTGCCCGGCGAGCCCGCGCTGAGCGCGCCGGCCCTGGACCACTTCGGACTCCAGGTGTCCACGATCCCCGAGCTCGAGACGATCGTGGAACGGGCGCAGGCGATCGCAGCGAGCGACGCCCGGGTGCGGATCATCGACATCGAGGCGCGCACGACCCAGGGGCCGAAGTACCGCTACACGCTGACCAGCGCGTACGTCGGGTTCCTGCTCCCCCTCATGGTCGAGATCCAGCATCTCGTCCGGGACGCATAGTCGCCCCACCGCGTGGCGGGCCGAGACGGGACGGGGGACAGGGTCGGCCGCCTGGGGGGGTCGGCTCGGTGACCCTGTCCCTCCTGTCCCTTGCCGGAATGGGCGCCGACGCCGCCTGGCATCTGGTGGACCGGGAAGCCAGCGCGCCCTGCCCGTTTCCGTACCCCGGGGTGCACTGGGAGAGGTTGGCGATCCTCCTGCACCGTCGTGGCAGACCTGAGCGTATGCGGGCCGCAGGGGTAATGCAAGCACTGCATTTCATGGGTCCGGCGGTCCAGGTGGGAAGGTAAGGGCCATGGCCGAACCCGATGCCAAGACCCGCCTCTACGAGTCGGCCCTGGAGCTCATGGGTCGCAACGGGATCGCGGCCACATCGACCCGGGAGATCCTGGCCGAGGCCGGGATCAGGAACCCGTCGGCCATCTCGTACCACTTCGGCTCCAAGGCCGGCCTCGTCGAGCAGCTCGCGGCCGAGCTCGCGGGGGGCCAGTACCCGATCCTGGGCCACCAGACCGAGCTCGCCTCCCGCGCCACGCTGCCGACGCCGCCGGAATGGGTGGCGCCGGTGATCGACACCTCGATCGCGCTGGTCATGACCGAGCGGGGCTGCCTGCTTGCCCGGCTGTGGTGGGAGTTCGACGGCTACATTCGGCCGCAGTCCCTGGAGCAGTTCGTCAGCGGAGACAGCGAGATCGCCACGGAGTGGCGCGACGCGCTCGGGAAGGTGTTCCCGGAGCTCCCGCCCCAGGTTCGGCTCGCACGCAACATCACCGCGATGCGCACCGTCGGCTGGATGCTCGCGCGCATGGCTGCGATCAACCTCAGCTCGGACCCGTTCATCGTCCGCTCTCACGCACGGTTCCGGCTCTGGCTCGAAGAGATCGCGGTGACGCTGGTCAGCGCACCGACCCATCTCACCGACGAGGACATGCGCGGCCCCACCGTCCGCTAGCGCCGCCGGAGGGCGCCGGTCGACGCGCGGCGGATCGCAGCTACTTCTCCCTGACGACCCAGTCCTCGTTGTCGCTGGTGAAGGAGTCGACAAGGCGCGTCTGCGGGACGGAGGCGACGCGACCCGTGGCTCGGATCTCGTTGACCGCCGCCACCGGGTTGCGATCACCGAACACGCGGTCGTCGTCGAGCGAGACCTCGGCCCAGCCGGTCGGGTCCACGACCCAGTAGGACGCTTCGAGCGCGATCCCGTTGGGGTCGTTGAAGTAGATCGAGCGGATGAAGCCATGGTCGACGACGTCGGTCACCTCGCATCCCGCGGTCTTGAGTCGGGAGCGCATGTCGAGCAGCGCCTCTTCGTCGACGAGCGCGAAGGAGAGGTGGTCGAACTGGATGGCGCGGGCGCTGGGAACGCCGGCCGGCTTGGCGAACGGCTCGAGCGCGACGTCGGCGTACTCGAAGAAGGCGAGCGTGTTGCCGACCCCGATCTCGAAGAAGTAGTGCCGGAACCCGGGGGTTCCGACCGTCGCGACGAGCCGGGCGCCGAGGACACCGACGTAGAAGCGCACCGTGGCGTCCATGTCCGTGCACACGAGGGCGAGGTGGTTGATGCCGCGCCAGCGGGGATTCGGTTGTAGCTCGTCGGCCATCTCTGAACTCCTCTGCGGCGTGCGGTTCTCACCAGGCAGGCTAGGACATCACTCGAGCGTTCCGGCTTCGACGGCTTGCCAGAGTGGCATCGCCATCGGTCGGCGCATCTCCTCGGCGAGGTGGCCGAGCAGGCCTGCAGTCCGGGCCAGCAGCGTGAACCCGCGGATGATCCGCCAGTCGAATCCGAGATCCGCGAGCGCGGCACCCGCCACGCCGGCGCCGTTGATGGGGAGGTGACGACCGCTCTGCTCGTCCGACGCCTCGGCGACGGCCCGGAGGAGGCGGAGATGCGGTCCGAGGAGCTCGAGCTCCTCCGCGAGCGCGTACATGCGGGGGACGCGCGGATCGGTGTCCTTGTGGACCGGGTGGCCGAGGCCCGGGGTCCGGCGGCCCGACTCGCGCAACAACGTGACGGCAGCCGACGCCGCGCCGCGCAGCTCGGCGTCGTCGGGAGATGGCGGCAGCTCGGCCAACGTCTCGTGGAGGAAGCGTGCCGCGTCCTCGGCGACCCCGAGGAACACGCTGCCGCCGCCGAGCACGCCTGCGGCGATCGCGCCCTGGAGTGCCTCGGGTGCGCCGAGGTAGGTGAGGCGCGCCGCGAGCACCGTCGGCGTGATGCCGTGATCCGCGAGCGAGACGAGGACGGCGTTGAACAGGACGGACTCGCCGTCCTCGGGCAGGCGCCCCGCGACCATGCGGAACGCGAGGTCCGCGAACGAGATCTTCCCCATGATGTCGTCGGCGAGATCGAGCCCGCAGACGGTGATCGACGTGGGGGTCGTTGACCCCATGTCGGTGTGCATCCAGCTCGCGTCCTCGTTCATCGGGGGCTGTCTCCTCCGGGTCGGTCCGGTGCTTCGAAGTCGGTTTCGGTGGGCATGCGCCCGGTCGGCAGCCGGTGCTTCGCCACGCGGCCGGTGGGGGTGCGGGGGAGCTCGTCCACGACCTCGATGAAGCGGGGCAGCTTGAACCGGGTCAGGCGCGTCGCCAGCTCCGACCGGAGCGCGTCGAGGTCGAGGTTGGTGTCGCGCGCGACGATGACGAACGCCTTCACCTCGTCCTCACCCAGGTCCGAGGGCACCGCGATCACCGCGGCTTCGAGGATGTCCGGGTACTGGACCAGCGCTTCCTCGACCTCGCTCGGCGCGAGGTTCTCGCCGCGGCGGCGGATGACCTCCTTCTTGCGCGAGATGAAGGTGAAGGTCTCGTCCTCGTTGCGGCGTACGAGGTCGCCGGTGTGCAGCCACCCGTCGACGAGCACCTCGGCGGTCTCCTCGGGCATCCCGTAGTAGCCGAGCATGATCGCGGGGTTGCGCAGCTCGAGCTCCCCGACCTCGCCGTACGGGACTTCGGCGCCGTCGGCGATCACGCGCGCGTCGTTGATGTGCCCGAGCGTCGGGTGTTGGCGCGCGGTGCCCAGGGTCTCGTAGGGACGCTCACCGCGAGGCCAGAACGTCCCGTAGGTGCTCTCTGAGAGTCCGTACCCGCAGACGATCTCGATGCCGAACCGCCGCTCGGTCTCGAGCTGGCGTTCCCGCGGCGGAGTGGGTCCCGTGTAGCAGAGCCGCAGAGGATTGTCGGCGTCGTCGGCGCGCTCGGGTTGGCGCATGAGCATCTCGAGCATCGCGCCGATCATGTTGAACTCGGTCGCGCCGTACTCGCGCGCCAGGTCGAGGAACCGGCTCGGAGAGAACCGCTCGAGCAGCACGACGCTCGCGCCGATCGCCATGGATCCGAGCAGTGAGTACGCGGGCGCGTTGATGTGGAAGATGGGCAACGCGGTGATCAGCCGGTCCTCGGGGGTCAGCCCGACCCACGCAGGGAACCCCTCCGCGGCCAGCGTGTAGCCCTGATGCGTCTGCGTGACGAGCTTCGACCGGCCGGTGGTGCCGGACGTGGGGATGAGCACCACCGGGTCACGTGGATCGATCGTCGGGCGCGGCGCGTCATCCGGGGATGCGGCGAGCGACTCGTGCACGTCGATCACCGTCACGGGCGAGCTCATGCGCGCGACCGCCTCGTCGACGACGAGGTCGAGTGAACGGTCGCAGGCGACGAGTGTGGGCTCGACCTGATGCAGGAATCCGGCGAGCTCGTCCACCGTGCTGCTCGGGTTCACCGGCAGCATCACCGCCCCCAGCTGCGCGAGGCCGAGCCAGGTGAAGACCTGGGCGGGGAAGCTCCGCGCCACGACGAGGACGATGTCGCCCTGACCGACGCCTCGGGCGGCGAGCCCGGCGGCAGCCGCCCCGACCAGGTGCCGGGTCTGGGCGAACGTGAACGTCTTGTCCCCGCTGAGCAACCAGGGTCGGTCGGGCCCGGCCGCGGCCGCGTCCGCCAGCAGCTCCGGGATGGTCCGCATCATCCCTGTGATCTACCACGTTCGGTCAGGAATCGAATGCCCGCTGCAAGGTTTCCCCGGCGAGGCGCACCGCGGCCGGATCGTGGCCGTCACCCAGCATGTTGACGACGACGCCGTCGAGGCCCACCGCGAGCAGCTCGCGCACCTGCTCGACAACTTCGTCCGGGTCGCCGAAGAACAAGCGGGGGAGGACCGAGGCGCGCACGGAGGCGTCGCTCAGGATCTCCGTCGGGTCCGCGACGCCCCGGGACCGCAGCAGCCCGGCGAGCTTCGTCGCGGCCTCGTCGTGGGTGGGGGCGACGATGATCGTGCTGAGACACGATGTCGTGATGTCGCTCCGGGCCCGGCCGAGCCGGTCCAGATGGCCGGCCAGCGCGTCGAGCTTGCGCGGCATCTCGACAAACGACGCGTTGATGTTGAGCTCGTCCGCGTACTCGGCCGCGAGCCGGAACGTCTTCTTCTCGCCGGTGCCGCCCACGAGGATCGGCGGCCCGCCGGGCGTGAGCGGGCGCGGTGAGTTCCACGCGTCGACGATCTTGTGGTGGATGCCCTTCACGGTGCTCTGCTCTCGGGTGAACATCGCCCGGCAGATCTGCAGCGCGTCCTCGAGGTGCTCGTAGCGCACCGAGAGGGGCGGGAAGTCGAACCCGAGCGCCGCGTGCTCCTCCTCGAACCACGCCGCGCCGATGCCGAGCAGCGCCCGGCCCCCGGAGATGACGTCGAGCGTCGTCACCGCCTTCGCCAGCTGCGCGGGGTTGCGGTAGGTGACGCCGGTGACGAGCGTGCCGAGCCGGGTGGTCTGAGTGCGCGCGGCGAGCGCGCCGAGCAGCGTGTAGGAATCGAACATCTCCAAGCTCGGAGCACCGATGAGCGGGAGCTGGAAGAAGTGGTCCATCACGAAGACGGTGTCGAAGCCCGCGGTCTCGCCTACCGTGGCGATCGATGCCACGGTCTCGAACAGCCGGCTCGGCTCGATGTCCGGATAGGTGAAGTTCGGGATCTGCAGTCCGATGCGAGTCATGCTCGATAGTATAGATCATCGAACACTTCGATTATCTTGGGTGCACGTAGAATCAGTGCCGATGACCGGAACGAACCCCGTGCTCACCTCCGCGGGATACCTGCTGTTGAAGGCAGGTACCCAGTTCCACGGCGTCATCGACGAGGCCCTCGGTGCGGAGGATCTCACCGGTCGCCAGTTCCTCGTGCTCACGTTCGTCGGGGGAGAGGACCAGCTGTCGCAGCTGGAGCTCAGTCGCCGACTCAACCTCGATCCGACGATCATCGTCGGCCTGCTCGACGAGCTCGGCGACCGCGGCCTCGTGAACCGGGTGCGCGACCCGGCCGATCGTCGCCGCCACCTCCTCGAGCTGACCGCGGCCGGCCGACGCGCCCAGCACCGGGCGGCCAAGGCGGTGGCCATCGCCGAGCGCGGGTTCCTTGCGCCCCTGGGCGCGTCGGATCGCAAACAGCTGCGGCGTTTCCTGCTCGAGGTGATGCAGTCGCGGCTTCCGTGGCTGGGGGACGCATGAGCCCCGACGCACCCGGGGCGCTGGGCGAGCTCGTCTACCTGTACGTGGGCACGGACGACGTCGACCGCGACCGTGCGTTCTATTTGGAGGCGCTGGGCGGGGAGCCGGTCTGGCGGTTCCAGGCGTTCGCCACGGACGTCGCCGCGGTGCGGCTCGGGCCCGGCGCTCCGTTGGTGTTGCTGGCCGAGCACCGTCCCACGCCGAGCTGCCTGCCGATCTGGGCCGTGCCGGATCTCGCCGCGGCGATCGAGCGTCTGGGTGCCTCGGGCTTCGATGTTCACGGTGAGACCGCGGGCACACCCGACGGTCCGGTCCACGTGCTGCGCGATCCGAGTGGCAACGAGCTCGGGCTGCTGCAACAGGACCGGCCCAACGCGCTCGAAGCTGCGTTCGCGGATCCGACTCACGAGAACGCCGTGCGCGAGTGATCACCGGAGTCGCCCACGCGGCCGTCTGCGTGCCCGACGTCGAGGAAGCGACGCGCTGGTACGCCGACACGCTCGGCTTCACGATCCTGTCTCCGCCGTACCTGATGGAGGGGGAGTCCATCGAGCGCGACATGGGTGAGCTCATCCCGATCCCGCGGCTGAAGGCGGCGATCGTCGGGCTCCCGGGGGACGGTGATCGCGTGCTGGAGCTGATCGAGTATCCCGGCGCGAACGGGAAGCCGCGCCCGCCGGACGCGTCGATCGTCGATCAGGGACTCACGCACGTCGGTCTGGTGTGCGACGACATCGCCGCGACGCGCGCCGAGCTCGAAGCGCGCGGCGTGCAGTTCATGACCCGCGCCATCACGAAGATCGCCGGCCTGCAGACGACCTGGTTCGCGGATCCCTACGGGACGGTCTTCATCCTGATGGAGAAGCGCGACCCGACCCGCCCGTACTTCGCCCAGTACTGACGGCCGGTTCAGACGTCCCAGTGCGTGGAGCCGTCGCGGGCCCGCTCCCGCATGATCAGGCCGGCACACTCGCTGCCGATCCGCTCGGCGAACTTCAGCGCCGCGGCCTTGGACCCGTCCCAGTGCTCCTCCCACGTCGAGCGTGAATCGGTGCTCGTGGCGTGGAGCATTTGGTGCTGCTTCTCGACCGAGAACACCACCATCCCTGCGGCGCGGGCTCGGGCGGTCGAGCTGAGGCTGGCGGCGGTGACGAAGGCCTGGGTGAAGCGGTCGACGACCGCCTTGGCCAGCTTCGGATCGGTCTTCGCGAGCGCGACCAAGCCTTCTTCGGGCCCGTTGGTTGCCGGTCGGTCGTCTGGCATCGCTTCGCGTTCTACTCCAAAATTCGGCGGAAGGCGGAACGAAGTGGGTTCCGGGCCGTCCGTGGGTGTCGTCTGCCCGTGCAGGCACGCCCCTGGTGGGGTCCCTCAGTCGAACGCCTGGTGGGTCACGTTCATGCCCGTGATCGCAGTGGCCCAGTAGTCGTAGGTTCCCCGCTCGAGCAGCTCCCGACCCGCATCGGCGAGCGCGCCGGCCGCCACGTTGCTGAACCCGCTCCCCACCGAGATGCGCTTCACGCCCAGTGCGGCCAGCTCGGACACCGGCGCCGTGCCGGGAAGGGCGAGGACGTTCACCGGGAGGTCGACCGCCGCCACGAGCCGGCGGATCTCGTCCGTGTCGTTCACCCCCGGGGCGTAGAGCACGTCGGCGCCCGCGGCCTGGAACGACTGGAGCCGGGCAATGGTCTCGTCGAGATCTCGCCGGCCGTGCAGGTAGTTCTCGCAGCGCGCGGTGAGCACGAAGTGGACGGGACCGCGATGCGCGGCTTCCACGGCGGCCGCCACCCGCTCGGCCGCCAGCCCGGCGTCGTAGATCTCGTCGTTGGAGCCCGTGAAGTCCTCGACCGAGCCTCCGACGAGGCCGGTGCCGATCGCGAGCTCGATCGTCTCGGCAACTCCCGCGGGCTCGTGAGCGAAGCAGTTCTCCAGGTCCGCACTGACCGGCAGCCCGGTCGCGCCGGCGATCGCGCGTGCGTGCTGGAGAACCTCGTCGCGGGTGACACCCCCGTCGAGATGTCCGAGCGTGCCCGCGAACCCCGCGCTGGTCGTGGCGAGCGCGCCGAACCCGATGGACGCGAGGATCTTGGCGGAGCCGATGTCCCACGGATTCGGGAGCAACAACGGCGCGTCGCCGTGATGGAGCGCGAGGAACCGTTCGGCTTTCTCCGCCTGTTCGCTCACGGAACCAGCACCACGCGGCCGACGGCCTGACGGCTCTCCAGGTACGCGTGCGCCTCGGCCGCGTCGGCGAGGGGGAAGGTGCGGTCGACGATCACCTCGAGCCGACCGGCTCCGACGTCGTCGACGAGTCCCGTGATCATCTGCTGCGCCCGTTCGGTCCCGATCTCCGCGCCGAGGAAGACGCCGGTCAACGACTGGTTCGACATCCCGAGGACCGAGACGTCGAACGGCTGCGGATCGCGCCCGGCGCTGCCGACCGTGATCGCGCGGCCCCGATAGCAGAGACACGCCACGCTGCCCTGGAGCACCTTGCCACCGACGGAGTCGACGACGAGATCGACCCCGCGGCCTTCGGTGAGGGCACGGACGTTCGCGACCCAGTCAGGGTCCGAGTAGTTGATGCCGTGGTCGAGACCGAGTGGCTTCAACCGCTCGAGCCGGTCGTCGCTCGACGCAGTCGCGAGCACCGTCGCGCCCGCGCGCTTCGCGAGCTGGATCGCCGCGACGCCGACGCCACCCGCGCCCGCCTGGATGAGCACGGTCTCGCCGCGTGCCAGGTGGCCGAACTCGAACAGGCAGTCGTGCGCGGTGCCGTACGCAACCGGGACACAGGCGCACTTGACGAGGTCGGCCCCATCGGGAATCGGCCACGTCACGACCGCGGGTGTGACCGCCAGCTCGGCGTGCGAGCCCCAGAGCATGGATGCGACCACACGTTGGCCGACGAAGCGGTCTTCCACGCCGTCACCCACCTCGCGGATCGTCCCCGCGCACTGGTAGCCGACGACGTGCGGGTGTGTGGCCAGCTCGCCCCCAGCCCGGTTGAGCGTGTCACCGCCCTCGATGCTGATGGCCTCGACCTCGATCAGGACCCCGCCGGGGTACACCTCGGGATCGGCGATGTCCTCGTAGCGAAAGACCTCGGGACCACCCGTCTCGTAGTACACAGCAGCTTTCATGGGGGGAGTTTCCACCTCGGGGTGGTGAGCGTCCAAAGCCCCGAACGCGGGGCGCGAATCACATCCACGTAATTGTCCCAGGCCTTGGCCATGCTGGTGGCGGCAACTTCCCCCGGCATCGCAGGCCACTGCGGTGCAGACACTTCCCCGAACCGTGGAGCATCTGATGGTCGCCGCATCCCCGCTGCAACCCCAGAGCCTCGAAGACGTCGAGCTCCGTCGCACATCGCTCGTGGTGCACGAACTGGTCGAAACCGATCCAGAGGTGCTCAGAGTCGTTCGTGAGGCCGTCGACATGGACGGCGATGCCGCGGACGCGACTCGCCAGTGCCTGCGGGTCGGTGCGCGTGCCGTGCTGGCCGCGCACGTGAGCGTCGAGACCCACATCGTCGAGAAGCGGTTCGACGCGATGACGGACCGGTTCGACGAGCAGGTCGAGGCGGC
>JADGON010000267.1 GCA_017882945.1 Acidimicrobiia bacterium
CGGACCTCGACCCCGGAAGCCTTGGCCGCGGACGCGAGCTCGTCCGTCCCGGGACCGACCGTGACGAGCGTGACCACGCCGGCATCGGCCACGAGCCGGCCCACCCGGGCGTGCTCGGACGGCCCGATCGGGCCGAGCTCGCGCATCTCCCCCAGAACCGCGATCCGCCGACCGCTCACGCGAAGGTCGCCGAACGCCTCGAGTGCGGCCCGCATCGAGCTCGGGCTCGCGTTGTACGCGTCGTTGAGCACCAGCACGCCCTCGTGCGAGGTCGCCAGCTCCATGCGCCAGGCGGCCGTGCCCGCTTCCGCCAGCGCGTCGACGACCGCTTCGAGCGGAACCCCGAGATGGAGTGCAACCGTCGCGGCTTGCGCCGCGTTCGTGACCTGATACGAGCCGCGAACCGCGAGCCGCACGATCGGCGCGCTCCCCCACGGCGTGTCGAGCCGGAAGGATGCGCGCAGAGCGTCGTCGACGCGGACTTCGGAGACCCGCACGTCGGCGTCGGCCGCGCTCCCCGCGGTCAACACCCGAGCCGCGGTGCGGGCGCGGAGCACGTGCCGGAACGAACACTCGGCGCTGATCACGGCCAGACCCCCGGCGGGAAGTGCTTCGAGCAGCTCGCCCTTGACCGTCGCGATCCCGTCGGGACCGCCGAGGTGCTCGGCGTGCGCGAGGCCGACGTGGGTCACGACGCCGATGGACGGGCGCGCGATCTCGCAGAGCTCGGCGATGTTCCCCGCGAAGCGGGCTCCCATCTCCAGGACGACTGCTTCGGTCTCGGCCGGGGCCGCGAGGAGGGTCACCGGCAGCCCGATCTCGTTGTTGAACGATGCGCTGCTCGCATGCACCGCGGACCCCGCGGACAACGCGGCCGCAGTGAGGTCCTTCGTCGACGTCTTACCGGCGGATCCCGTGATCCCGATGACCGCGGCGTGCTCCAACCGATCCCGCGCGGCCGCGCCGAGCGCCTGCAGCGCCGACCGGGCGTCGTTCACCACGACGAGCGAGCCGACCGCACCGTCGGGGATCCGCTCCACCACCGCGACGCTCGCGCCACGTGAGAACGCGTGGGCGACGAAGTCGTGGCCGTCGCGCTCGTCGCGAAGCGCGACGAACCCGGATCCGAGCTCCAGGGTCCGCGAGTCAAAGGTGAACCCACGCGCGATCGCGTCCGGACCGACCGTCCGCCCGGACGTGATCGCGGCGACCTCGTCACGGGTCAGGTCCATGCGAGTGCCTCCAGCTCCTCGCGCGCGACGACCCGATCGTCGAAGGGCGTGACGATGCCGTCGATCTCCTGTCCCGTCTCGTGTCCCTTCCCTGCGATCACCACGACGTCATCGGGCCGCGCGTCTCCGAGCGCGCGCCGAATGGCCTGCCGCCGGTCGAGCTCGACCACGTAGCTCGCACCCCGTCCGCGCAGCCCGACCTCCGCGGCCGCCGCGATCGCCTCGGGATCTTCCGAGCGCGGGTTGTCCGAGGTCAGCACGACGAGGTCCGCGTCCGCCGCAGCCGCACCCATCGCGGCCCGCTTCGTCGCGTCCCGGTCGCCACCACACCCGAACACCACCAGGACCCGGTGCCCACCGGCGAGCCGCTTCGACTCCGCGACGAGCCCTTCGAGCGCACCCGGCGTGTGCGCGTAGTCGACCAGCACGGTGAACGCCTGACCGCCCGCCACCCGCTCCATCCGTCCGGGCACGACGAGCGGTGCCTCCAGGCCGGTGAGGACGGCATCGAGCGGCAAACCGCCGGCGAGCGCGGTCGCCGCCGCGGCCAGCGCGTTCTGCACGTTGAAGAGGCCCACGAGCGGGAGCCGCAGCGTGGCCGGCGGGCCGGCCGCGGTTTCGAGGCGGACCGACGATCCCCCGGCGTCGAGCTCCAGCGCCGAGCCCCGCACCGACGCACGCGGGTCGAGCCCGAAGCTCCACACGTCGAGTCCGGCCCGTTCGGCACGGGTCGCGAGCTCGGCCCCCCAGTGGTCGTCGAGCGCGATGGCCGCCGCGTGCGTGAACACCGGGCTGAACAGGCGCGCCTTGGCCTCGAAGTACTGCTCGAGGGTGCCGTGCTCGTCGAGATGGTCCTGGGAAAGGTTGGTGAAGCAGGCCGCGGTGAAGCGAGTCCCGTCGACGCGCTCGTAGGCGAGGGCGTGCGAGCTCACCTCCATTGCGACGGTCCCGACGCGCGACGCGTGCATCCGGGCCAGCAGGCGTTGCAGCTCCGGCGCCTCGGGCGTGGTGTGCTCGATCGCCTCCTGCACTCCGTCGATGCGGACACCCGTGGTCCCGATCACCCCGGCGCGCTCACCGGCGGCCCGGGCGATGGCTTCGAGCAGGTACGTCGTCGTGGTCTTGCCGTTCGTGCCGCTCACCCCCAGCACCCGCATCGCGGCCGAGGGCGAGCCGAAGAACCCGGCCGCGACCGGACCGATCGCCGCGCGCACCCGCGCCACCCGCGCTTGCGTGACCGGGACATCGAGGGGCCGGTCGACGAGGAGCGCGACCGCGCCGCGCTCCACCGCAGCGGCCGCCTGGTCATGGCCATCGGTGAGCGCACCGCGGATGCAGCAGAACAGGGCACCGCGCGTGGCGCGGCGGCTGTCGTGCACGATGTCGGACACCTCGACCTGCGAGTCCCCGGTCAGCTCGAGCAGGTCGACGGCGTCGAGGAGGGCGTGCAGGCGCACGGGATCCTCTCCGTTACGGAACGGGCTGGACAAGGATACCGGTCGGGCGCACCGCGATCGGAGCCGGGCCCGCCACAGCCACTCCGGGGCTCGGCTGCGTCGAGCCGCCACCGCCGCCGGTCGGTCCGGGACTCGTCGGCTTGGCGTCCATCATGGTCGTCGGCGGAACGTGCTCGAGGCGCAATGCGTACTGCATGATCGTCGAGAACAGCGGCGCGGCCACGGTCCCACCGAAGTACTGGTTGTTGCTCGTCCCGGGCTGGTCGATGACGACGATCGCCGCGAGCCGGGGTGCCTCGGCCGGTGCGAAGCCGGCGAAGCTCGCCATGTACCGCGGCGTCGGCTCGTAGGGCGGCTTGCGGGACGTTCCGGTCTTGCCGGCGACCGTGTAGCCCGAGATCTTCGCCGACTCACCCGTGCCGCCCGTGACCACACCCCGCAACATCTGGTTGAGCTCCGCCGCGGTCGTGGCACTCACGATCCGACGACCGCGCTTTGGCGGCAGGTCGTGACGCGTCCCGTCCGAGCCGATCGTGGCGGCGACGAGTCGCGGCGGGCGGCTCACACCACCGTTGGCCACGGTGGTGAACACGTCCAGCATCTGCATGGGGGTGACCGCGGTCGTGTACCCGATCGGGATGCTGCCCATGTCGCTCGGTACGTAGTCGGCGACGTTCTTCATGATCCCCGGCGACTCGGCCGGGAAGTTGATCGCGGTCTTCGATCCGAAGCCGAACGCGCGCTGGTACTTGTCGAGGTTCTCCTTGCCGAGCGACGACGCGATCTTGATCACGCCGACGTTGGACGACTCACGCACGATGTCGCTGACGGTCCAGGATGCCTCGGAGTGCTGCTCCGCATCCTTGAAGAGCCGGTCCGAGATCTGCAGCTGCCACGGGACCCAGAACGACGTCGTGGGCTGCACCTTGCCGGTCTCGAGCGCAGCACCGACCGTGATGACCTTCGCGGTCGAACCGGGCTCGTACACGGTCGTGAGCGGGCGGTTCGACTCCGTCGCGGGCGCGAGCCGGGCCGTCCCCTTGCCGCTGCCACCATCGACCGACGCCATCGCGAGGACGTCTCCGGTCTTCACGTCCGCGACGATCGCGATCCCGCCCCGGGCGCCGACGCTGTTCACCTGAGCCGTGAGCTGCTTCTCCACCTCGAACTGCAACGACTGGTCGAGCGTCAGCACGAGGTCGCCACCACGCTTCGCCGGATCGTCGATGCGCTGGGTCGCCGGGATCTCCCGACCGTTCGGGTCCTGCTCGGCGACGATCCTGCCCGGGCGCCCGCGCAGCGTGTTCTCGAAGCCGGCCTCGAGCCCGCCGAGCCCGTTGTTGTCCGTCCCGACGAATCCGAGGATCGGGCCGGCCAGCGCCCCGCCCGGATAGAAGCGCTCGGACTCCGCCACGGACCCGACACCCGGGAGCGCGAGCTTCTTCACCTTGGCCGCGGTGTCGTCGTCGACCTTGCGCGCGACGTACACGAACGCGGTCTTCGGCTTCGCGAGCAAGGCCCGGAGCTTCGCCCGGTCCACATGGACGATCGGCGCAAGCTTCCTGGCGTAGCGGGCGGGGTCCTTCACGACGCGCGGATCGGCGTAGATCGTGTGCTGGGGGACGGAGAGCGCGAGATCGTGGCCGTTGCGGTCGAAGATGCTCCCCCGCTCGGCGGCCAGGCTCACCGAGCGCACCCGTTGGGCCATCGCGAGCGCTTCGTAGTGGTTGCCCTCGACCGCCTGCACGTCCACGAGACGGACGAAGATGACACCGAGCGCGAGCGCCATCAGCACGAGCAGCGCCACGAGACGCCGGCGCGGCGTCGCGACGACGCCGATGCGCGTCGGCGCCGCGGCGGGCGCCTTCCGGCTCGGCGCCGACCGCGCGGGAGCCTTGCGGGCGGGAGCCTTGCGCACCGGCGCCTTGGCGCGCGTCCGCTTCGGCGTCGCGGTTCTCGCGGTGGGCCGCTTCGCGACGGGTTGCTTCGCCCGCGCGGGCTTCTTCTTGGTCTGGGGCGTGCGCGTCCCCCCCGCCTTCGGACTGACCCGCTTGGCAGCGGGCGCCTTCCCGGTCGCACGCGTCGGCCGCGCTACCTCACCGGCGGTACCGGCACGCGCTCGCGTTCGGGTGGCGGCGGTTCCGGATGCGGCAGCCTTCCTTCGGGTCGCGTCCCCGCTCCCACCCGTCCGCGTCGCGGTCGTCCTCTTCGTCCCGGCACTGCGTCGGGGATCACGGCTGCTCGACAAGGTGCTTCTTCACCTTCTCCCAGTCCCGGGCGAGGCTCGGTGCCATCGCGGCCGTACCGTCCGTCCCGGAGCCCTTGGCCGGCACGCCCGGAGCACTGATGTAGCGAAGCGACGTCGCGGGGATCATCCCGAGACGAGTCGCCCGCTTCACGATCGCTTCGGGCGCGCTGCGGTCCGCGTACTGGAGGCGCAGCGCCTGGTAGCGCTGCTGCTCCTTCGCGGTCGCGCGGTCGACGCGCTCGAGCTGGAGCTGGCCCTCCGCCATCATCACGTGGAACCCCACGACGATGAGGACCGCGGCGACGACCGACGCAACCGCGAGTCGCACGCCGAGCCGCGCGCGGCGTTCGCGCTTCCGCGCCTCGGGGTCGACGACCGCGAGATGGCGCGGGCGCTCGGGCGCGGGAGTCGAACGGGGCGCCCGGAGGGGCGCAGCTGCGGCCCTCATGAAGAGAGCCGCTCCACCGCACGAAGGCGCGCGCTCGACGACCGCGGGTTCTCCGCGAGCTCGATCTCGTCGGGCCGGATCGGGCGCCGGGTGAGCAGGCGCACCACGGGTTCGGGTCCCTCCGGCGCGGGAAGGCCGCGCGGGATGTGACCGGAGCGCGGCGCTGTACCCGCCCAGCGGGCGAACTGCTGCTTCACGATCCGGTCCTCGAGCGAGTGGTACGCGAGGACCAGCGTGCGCCCCCCGGGAGTGAGGAGGTGCACCGAATCCTCGAGACCCTCGGCCAGGTTCGGCAGCTCGCGGTTGACCTCCATGCGAATCGCCTGAAAGGTCCGCCGCGCCGGGTGACCGCCGGTGCGACGCGCGGCCGCGGGGATCCCGGCCTTGATCGCGTCGACGAGATCCCCGGTCGTCGTCAGGGGGCGGCGCCTCAGGATCTCGCGCGCGATGCGACGCGCGAACTTCTCTTCGCCGTTCCGGGAGATGATCCGGACGAGCTCTGCCTCGTCATACCCGTTCACCACGTCGGCCGCGGTCAGCGACTGCGAGGAATCCATCCGCATGTCGAGCGGCGCGTCCGACCAGTACGAGAAGCCGCGCTCGGCCCGGTCCAGCTGTGGGCTGCTCACACCCAGGTCGAACAGCACTCCCACGATGTTCCCCTCACTCTCGGATTCCGCGATCTCGGCCAGGTTCTCGAAGCCGCCGTGCACGATCCGGGCCCGCTCGCCGAAGCGACCGAGTGCAGCCTGTGCCGCCAGCACCGCCGCCGGATCCCGGTCGATGCCGAGGATCCGGAGGTCGGAGCGAGCGTCGAGCAGGAGCCCGGCATGCCCACCGCCGCCCGCTGTGGCGTCGATGACCGTGCCGGGAGGAACAGGCACGAGCAGGTCCACCACTTCCCGGCCCATGACCGGACGATGGATGAACGCCGCACTCACCTGGTGCTCCCCCGTGTCTTCGAGACCGAACACCGGGTCCGCCACCGGCCCCCCGGTCGGACGATGCCGATCCGGATTTCTCCCCGGAAGCGACTCGGTCGAAAGCGGGCGGAGTAGGGGCCTTCAACCGCGCCGGCCGGGGGGCTGGTGGCGGACCCGATGCCCGGGTCCCGCCTGTCAATGTCGGCACTTCGTTGTGCCGGGCGTGCTGTCTCGAGTTCGCGCGTCGTTGCGCCTGACCTTGCGTGGAAGAACCGTTAGATGAATCCGACGTCCGAGAGGCCCTCGCCGGACGCGATGTCGGCCTGACCCTGGGCCTCGTGCTCGCGCCAGCGAACCGGGTTCCAGAGCTCGATCCGGTTGTCGACCCCGAGCACCATCACGTCGCGCTCGAGACCGGAGTACTCGCGCAGGGTCTGCGGAATGGCCACGCGCCCCTGCTTGTCCGGCGTGAACGGTCGGGCGGCGCTGAACCACGACCGGGCGGCTCGGCGTTCTCGCTCGCCCCTCCGTGCGCTCTCCCGGACCCGCTCCGCCATCTGTTCGAACCCTTCTCGGCTGTACACCGCCAGACAGCCGTCCAACACCTTGGTGAGCACCGCCCCGTTCGCGAGCGGCTCTCGGAATTCGGCCGGGAGGATGACCCGCCCCTTGGCGTCCAGCGCGTGCTGGTACTCGCCAAGAAAACCGAGCGACATCCCGACCCCTCATTCGCGGCCGATCCGAGCATTCGGACCGGAACTTGCTCCCCTCACCCCACCAGGTGCACCCTAAGGCACCACTGGCCTCCTTGTCAACCCACTTCGCGCCACTTCGCGCCACCCGTCAAGATCTCTGGAGGCGTGCGGGCGCGCCGAAGTCGGCTCCGCGCCGCACGCGTCAGGGCCTTACGCGGGAGCGGAGGAGGGAGCGGGCACGAAGTGCGGACGCTCGGAGTGACCCAGAATTACGCGGGGACGGATTCCAGGGCGGGGAGGTAAGGCTCCCACGCCGGGTCGATCGATCCCGCGGTCGCGATGACCCAGAGGGTTGCGTGCGGTGCGACGGGGCGCCGATGGAGCCGCAGGTCCGTCTCGTCCAGGAGGCGGTTCTCCTTGCGGGCGTTGCAGGGGCGACAGGACGCCACCACGTTCTCCCAGCTGTGCTCTCCCCCGCGCGAACGCGGGACCACGTGGTCGATGTTCTCGGCGGGCCGGCTGCAGTACTGGCAGCGCTGGCCGTCACGGGCGAACACCGCCCGACGGGAGAGAGGGACTCGGGACCGGTACGGCACCCGCACGAAGTGGGTCAGCCGGATGACGGTCGGGACGGGAACGCGCAGGCGCTCGGAGTGCATCTCGGCGTCATCGCGCGACACGATGACGGCCTTCTCCTTGAGGACCAGCACCACCGCCCTTCGAACCGAGACGACGCACAACGGCTCGAAGCTGGCATTGAGCATCAGTGCTCTTCCCAAGCCTCGAGACCTCCTCCAATCGTCCCGGGGAGATTGTATGCAACGACGACCGATGGCGGCCGGGTTGGACACGCTCCGACGCATCGCTTCGGCGGGTCCCGCTACGAGCGGCGCTCCTGCTTGCACCAGCGGAGGTAGACGACGAGGTCCTCCGGGTCGGGCTCGCCGCCGGTGCCGTACTGGGTGTCCAGCCGGAACCGCACGTACTCGGGGTCCGGCAGCGGGAGGAACGGAGCTTGCCGCCACCAGCCCGGACGGGCGAGCCGGCCCGCCTGGCCCACCGCCGTCGGCCAGAGCCCCGGCTCGCGAGCGAGCGCGCCGGCGGCCTTGACCCAGAATCCCGCGCCCACTCGCTGCCGTATCACCATCGGTGTGACGATACCGGGAGCTCGCGGACTTGCATCGGGGGTGATCCCGTACACTCACGGCTCGTCCGCCGCGAGCCCGATCACGGGGGAAGGGGCACGGGTGGCACAACCCGAACCGAGCCGGCCGACGGCGAGCCTGCTCGAGCCGACGAGGGAAGCCACGGTCCTCGACACGCGGGTCGAGCCGTTGTTCCGAGCGCTCGTCGACAACGTCGAGCGCGTCATCCAGGGCAAGCGCGAGGCGGTGCACCTCGCCCTCGTCTGCCTGCTCGCCTCGGGCCACCTCCTGATCGAGGATGTCCCCGGCGTCGGCAAGACGTCGCTCGCCAAGGCGATCGCCCGATCGATCGGGGGGACGTGGCACCGGGTGCAGTTCACCCCGGACCTCCTCCCTTCCGACGTCACCGGTGTCTCGGTGTGGAACCGGCTCACCGGCGAGTTCGAGTTCCGGCCCGGCGGGGTGTTCGCCAACGTGGTCCTCGCCGACGAGATCAACCGAGCGTCGCCCAAGACCCAGTCCGCGCTGCTCGAGGCGATGGAAGAGCGCCAGGTCTCGGTCGACGGCGTGACGTATCCCCTCGAGGCACCGTTCATGGTCATCGCGACCCAGAACCCGATCGAGCTCGAAGGCACGTACCCGTTGCCCGAAGCCCAGCTCGACCGGTTCCTCATGCGCATCGAGATGGGCTATCCGGACCGCGCCTCGGAGGTGGCGATCCTGGAGTCCCAGACCAGCCACCTCGCGGTCGAAGAGCTCACACCCGTCGTGAGCGCGGACGAGGTGACCGCGGTGGCTGACGCCATCGTCACGGTCCATGTCGCACCCGCGTTGCGCAACTACATCGTCGATCTCGCCGATGCGACGCGTCGCCATCACGATCTCGCGCTCGGCGCCAGCCCCCGCGGGGCGCTGGCCCTGCAGCGCGCGGCGCGAGCGCTGGCTGCGAGCGTGGGCCGCGACTACGTGATGCCCGACGACGTGAAGCGGGTGGCGTCGGTGGTCCTCGAGCACCGGCTGCTGCTCACGCCCGATGCCGAGCTGCGCGGACTCACCCCCGCCGACGTCCTCGGCGATGTCCTCGCATCGGTGGCGGTGCCCGGGGCGACAGGACTCCAGTAGCGATGCCTGCGGGCGCCGCGCTGACCCGGCGGGGTTGGACGCTCAGCGGCGCCGCGTCGGGCCTGCTCGTGGCCGGGCGGCTCCTCGGGGCGGTCGAGCTCACGATCCTCGGAGTGGTCACGCTCAGCCTGCTCGGCCTCGCGTGGCTCTGGGTGCGGAGCCGCAAGCGAGTCGTGCGCGTGCAACGCACCGTGCGGCCGACCCGCGTGCACGTCGGTGGAGACGCTCGGGTGGACCTCGAGATCGACGATCCCGTGTCCGTCGACTCGCCCCAGCTCCTCTTGACCGACGTGTTCGACGGAGGCCGTCGCGCCGCGCGCTTTCTCGTTCCCGCGCTGCGGCGCGGCCAGCGCGCGCGTGCGGCATATCGGGTGCCGACCAGCCAGCGCGGGCGCTACACGCTCGGGCCGATCACCCTGACGGTCACCGACCCGTTCGGGCTCGCGCGTCGAAGCTGGACCGCCGGGGCCGCGGACGAGATCACCATCTGCCCGCGGGTGCACGAGCTCCGGCCACCGCTCGGTGCACCCGGCCGTCTGCGCAGCGCGTCGCCGTTCGCGGTGCGTTTCCACGCGCCGGCAGTGGACGGCGACGAGTTCCTCACGTTGCGCGAGTACGAGGTCGGCGATGACCTGCGTCGCATCCATTGGCGTTCGACCGCCCGGACCGGCGAGCTCGTCGTTCGCGAAGACGAAGCCCAGTGGCAGCCGCGAGCAGTGGTGCTGCTCGACGTGCGCCCGGGCGCGCACGACGAAGCGTCCTTCGAAGCCGCGGTCGAGGCAGCAGCTTCGGTCGTCGCGCGGCTCGTCCGCAGCGTTCTGCCGGTCGAGGTCATCACGACCGACGGGCGCACGCTCGGCGCGACGGGTACCGGCCGGCGTCACGGCATCGGGGTCGAGGCTCTGATCATGGACGAGCTCGCGGTGGTGCAGCCCGGTGGGCCCGACAACCTCGCGGCAGTCGCCCGGCCGCTGCGCGCGGCAACGCGGCGCGGCCTGCTCGTCGCGGTCATGGGCACGCTCACCAAGCCGCAGCTCGACACGATCGCCGCGTTGGGCTCCCCCACCGCGCCGCTCGTGCTCGTCACCACCGGCACCGAGGCGGGCGGGCCCGCGCACGCCTCGGCCGGGGTCGTGACCGTCGACGGCACCGCGGGCGCCTTCGCCGCAGCATGGGATACCGCGATGCTCCGGCGGGCGCGCTCCTCCGGCCGGTCGGTGCGACGGTGACGGTGACGGTGAGCCGGTCCGCCCTCTACGCGGCGTGCGCGCTCGCCGCCCTCACGGTCGCGGCCGCGCTGGGGCTCGGACGCGTCTTCGCCGACGGCTCCTTCGCGCTGCCGATCATCGGGGCCGCGCTCCTCCCCCACGCGGTCGGTGCGTTCGCGCGCGGTCGCCGCTGGCACGGTGGGGTGCTCACCGTCGTGACGATCGTGGTCGTCCTCGTCTACACCGCGCTCGTCATCGCCCCGTCGAGCACGACGTACGGCATCCCCGGATCCGGCACCATCGAGGCGCTCGCGCACCGCCTGGCCGACGGCTGGCATGTGTTCCGGACCGGCCGCGCACCGGTTCCCGTCACCGACGGCGTGCTGCTGCTCTGCATGGTGCTCACCGCTTCGGTAGCCGCGATCGCGGACGCGCTCGCGTTTCGATCGGAAGCAACGCTCGCCGCGATCGTGCCGTCACTCCTGCTCTTCGTCTTCGCATCCACGCTCGGAACCACCGAGCTGCGCACCGTGACCACCATCGGCTACTCGCTCGTCGCCCTGGTGTTCCTGATGCTCCAGCACCAGGCCCTGCTCGAAGGTCACCGATCGTGGTGCAGCGGCCGGCGGCTCGGATCGCAGGCCACGCTCGTGAACGCGGCGGCACTCGTCGGCGGGATCGCGCTCCTCGCGGGCCTCGTCATCGCGCCCGCGCTCCCGGGCGTGGATGACGGACCGCTCATCGACTACCGGAGCATCGGCGGGTCCAGCTCGAGCGGGCCGAGCAGCTTTCGCACGTTGAGCCCACTCGTGGACCTGCGAGCCCGGCTCACCGACCAACCCGACGTCGAGCTCTTCCGGGTGACCGCACCCACCCGGCTCTACTGGCGCATCGCCGCGCTCGACCGGTTCGACGGGACCGTGTGGGGCATCCAGAGCCAGGCCCAGGACGTGAGCACTGCCCTGGGCCGGCAGCGCCCGCCCGGGACGGTGCGCCAGCGCTTCACCATCACCGGCCTCCAGGACCGCTTCCTCCCCGCGGCGTACGAGCCGCGCGCCACCGACCTCCAGGACGCCCGTGTCGTTCCCGAGTCGGGCACCCTGCTCTCACCCGCGCAGTCGATCACCGGGCTCACGTACCGCATCGACTCCCGCGTCGCCGCTCCGCCGACCCCGGCACTGATCGCCGCCACCGCTGCCCGCATCCCCGAGCGGCTGCGGTCTTCGCTCCAGCTGCCCGACTCGTTCCCCGCCTCCGTGCGGGCCCGGGCAACCCGGATCGTGGCCGGGACCGACAACCCCTACGAGAAGGCGAAGCTGCTCCAGGACTTCTTCCTCGACGGCACCTTCACCTACGACCTCAACGGGCCGTCGGGGAGCGGCTCGGACGCGATCACCGACTTCCTCCGGTCGCGGCGCGGGTTCTGCGAGCAGTTCGCCGGCGCGTTCGCGGCGATGGCCCGGTCGGTCGGCCTCCCGACGCGGGTGGCGGTGGGATTCGCCCCCGGGACATACGACGCGACGCAGGGTGAGTTCTCGGTGCGGGCCCGCGACGCGCACGCCTGGCCCGAGGTCTGGCTCGCCGGCATGGGCTGGACCCGGTTCGAGCCCACCCCCGCGGGCGCCGCGCCCGGCCAAGCCGACGCGACCGTCGGTCAGCCGGCGAACGCGAACGCGTCGCCCGTCACGACCGCGACGACGGCGCCGACATCAGCCACGACGCTCGCGAACCCGCGCACGAACCCGGTGCCGCGCGGTGCGTCGGAGGTGCAAGCGGGCTCACCGGCTCGCGCGAGCGGTGGGAGCTCGAACCGCCACTGGGTGATCCTCGCGGTGGTCGCCGTGCTCGCAATCCTCGCGGCGATCGGTTGGCTGGTCGCGCGGCTCGCGCGCAAGGTGCGGCGCCGCACGCGTCGGAGACGCACCACGATCCCCGCGCATTCGGTTGCCGGCGCCTGGCAGGACGCGCTCGAGCGCCTCACCGACGCGGGCCTGCCCCCGTCGGAGACGCTCACTCCTCACGAGCAGGCGCTGGGCTACGCGTCGCGCGGCGCACCACCCGACGCGACCGACCCGTTGGAGGACCTCGCGGATCTCTACGCGCTCGCAGGATGGTCACTGCGCGAGCCGACGGAAGAGGACGTCGAACGTGCGTGGTCCGACGCCGACTCGGTCCGTGCCGCGCTGGCCGAGGGAGCCAGCGGTCGCGAGCGGGTCCGCCGCGCGCTACGACTCTGAGGACGCGCGGAGCCGGTCGACGAACTGCTGGCGTTCCGCGTCGAAGGATCGCACCTCGGCATCCACCTCGTCCGCGTACGCGTCGACCGCGACGAACAGCGCCATCTGGCCCCGGCGCAGCGCATCGAGGATCTGACCGTCGTCGCGACACGCCCACACCCGATCGCCATCGGTGACGAGGCGCAGACCCGCGATGTCCTCGCCCGAGGCCACGAGGTAGCGCACCGCCTGGCGCACGCGACCGAGCGCGAGGCCGGCTTCGAGCAACGACGCGACGACTCTGAGTGCGACCAGGTCGCGGAACGTGTACTCCGAGTCGAGCGGCGTGACGAGCCCGATGCGCTCCCAGTACGCCAGCTGTGCTGCGGAGCAGCCGGTCAGCCGGGCCGCCTGCAGCACGGAGTACGCCAACGCCGCGGCCGTCAGCTGTTCTCGTCGCGGTGCCAGCGCTCGCGCCAGCGGCGCGAGGTGCTGCCGAGCATCCCGCCGAGCGAGCCGCCGCGCAACGAACCAGTCAGGTTCTGCATTCCGGCCTTGCCGAGCTTGCGGACGTTGCGCTCGATCACGAGCAGGCACGCCAGCATCACGAGGAAGCCGACGACGCCGAGCACAAGGACCTGGGTGAAGGTGAAGAGCAGGAGGACCAAGCCGGCGATGAACCCCACCACCGCCCACTTGATGGCGCGGGCAGCGTGTCGGTACAGCGTCGTTTCCGAGACCTGCTGCACGAGACCAGGATCGGTCGCGGTCAGGTTGGCCTCGATCTCTTGGAGGATCCGCTGCTCTTCCTCGGAAAGCGGCATCACCCAATCTTCGC
>JADGON010000268.1 GCA_017882945.1 Acidimicrobiia bacterium
CCTGGTCGCGCAGTACGAGCGCGCGACCGATTCGGGAGAAGCGCGCGCGCCGGTCGAGATACAACTCTGATCAAACTCTGGACCAACGCTGGCCACCCGAGTCGACACGGGCGCGCGGCCTGGTGCATCCTCGCGCCGGCCCTGGCTGGTGGTGGAGGCGTACAAGTGCACGCAAAGCGGACCTGGACCCTTGGCGCGCGACGAGCAAGGAAGCTCGGCGGAATCCTGTTGATCGCGTGCCTGCTGACCCCGTTGCTCAGCACCGCGACGGTGGGTGCGGCGGCATCCCCGACGGGAGATCGCGTGGGCGTGAGCGCGGGTTCGCTCGTGCTCTGGGAGAGCGACGCCCAACGGGTTGCCGAGCTGAATGCGATTGCCGCAACGGGCGCGAAGTGGTTCGGCGTCGACGTCGATTGGGCGTCGATCGAGTACCAGCGCGGGAAGTACCGGTGGGCGCCCCTCGACTCCGTGGTCCTCGAGGCGAAGGCGCGCGGCCTGAGGATCCTCGGAACGATCGCGTACTCGCCGAAGTGGGCCCGTCCCGCGTCGTGCCCGGTGAACAACACGCACTGCCTGCCGGCCCAAGCCGAGGACTACGCGAACTTCGCTCGCGTCGCGGCCGCGCGGTATGGCACCTACGCACCGAACGTCAACCTCCGAGGTGCGATCCAGGGCTGGCAAGTATGGAACGAGCCCAACCACTACCCGTTCGTGCAGACCGTCGACGTGGCCTTCTACACGTACATGCTCAAGCTGACGTTCGGCGCGATCAAGGGCGTCGACCCGTGGGCTTCGGTGCTGGCCGGCGGACTGTCTCCCGCGCCCGACGATCCGTCCGGCAGGGACATGTCGCCCGCCGCCTTCTTGAGCGGCATCTACTTCTGGGGCGGCAAGGGCTGGTTCGACGCGGTCGGGCATCACCCCTACTCGTTCCCGTGCAGCCCCCTGACCGACGCCCCGTGGAACGCGTTCTATCAGACGCTCTCCCTCTACATGATCATGGCGTACAACGGGGATGGCGCGAAGCGGATCTGGGGCACCGAGGTCGGCGCACCGACCGGAGCCGACCTCGGAACGTGCGGTCCGAACAGCCCCGGGGTCTCGGTGACCGAAGCCACGCAGTCGCTCTTCGCGGCGCAGTACATCTCGCGCTGGACCAACGACTGGGCCGCGTTCACCGGGCCGCTGATCTGGTTCCAGATCCGCGACAACGGCACCGACCCGATGGTCTGGGACGACCACCTCGGTCTGTTGCACCGCGACTTCACGCCGAAGCCGTCGTACCAGATGTTCCAGTACCTGCTGAAGTAGCTCAGACCTCGGCGCGGATGCGCACGATCGCGGGCTCGCCGACCAGCTCGGCGACGCGTTCGAGCACCTCTTCGCGACTCGCGCGCGCCGCGGCGAGCGCGGCGTCGGGCCGACGGAACCACTCGAGGCTCGCAGCGGTGCGCCGCCACCGCAACCAGCGCACGCGCCACGCGATCCATGCCACGCCGCCAAGTGGCCCCGCGACGGCGACGGCCAGCGCAGTCCGGCCGCCGAAGCGGCGATAGGCGATCGTCGTCTCGGTCGCCCACAGCGTCGGCAAGAGGAACAGGCCCGTGAGGCCCTTCGCGGTGGTCTGCCAAGCCGGGTGCTTCACTCGCGCGCGCACGAGATTCACCGCAGGGACCATCGCTCCGTTGAGCAGCACGCCGATCGCCGCGAACGGCATGAGCGCGACGCTGCCGATCGCGAGACGCGCCAGCCGGATCCGGATCCAACCCGGGTCGAGACGAGGCACCGCGCGGGGGTTGTCGATGCCGAGGAGCGCGAGGTCGCGCCGGTATGCCTCGACTGCGGACGCGAGCCGCCGGAACGCGTCGCCCTCCTCACCGCCGCTCGCCTCGATCGCGGCCGCGAGCGCCCGGCTCAGCGCACTGCGCTCGGCAAAGACGGGCTGGCGCGGTCCGGGTGCGCGCTCGCCGAGGATCGTGATCGCCGCCGCGCGGTCGATCACCGCGGCTTCCTCCCAGGAGGCGTGGTTGAGCGTCAGCTCATGGAGGCGGGCGGCGAGGAGATCGGTGAGCCCCCGCACCGCGCCCGGACCGTCGACGCGGTAGCGCTCGACCCAGTCGTCGACTTCGATCGGGTGACCGACGTGGATCGCCGCTTGCGATCGGAATCGACCCTTGTCGTCGTACACGAGTCCGATCGGCACGATCGTCACCCCGCGCGTGCCGCTCGCGGCCGCACCGAGCGCGATGCGCGCGGTGCCGGTCTTGAGCGGGAGCATCGAAGGCTGCAGATGCACGCCACCCTCGGGATAGATCGCCAGGTGCGCGCCATGCGCCAGCGCGTCGTGACATGCCGAGAAGACGGACTCGTTGTCGCCCACGTCGGCCCCGTCCCGGCGACGCGATACCGGCAGCACTCGCGCGAGCCAGAAGAGGAAGCGGGCGGGCGGGAATCGCCAGAGGTCCTGGCCCGCGAGGAAGCTCGGAAGGCCGGGCAGCTTCGCCACCATGACGACCGGGTCGGCGAGACCGTTGGTGTGATTGGCCGCGATGATCGTCGGCTCACCCTCAGTCAGCCGTGATGCGCCGGTCACGTCGACGCGCCGAAAGATCACCCGGACCACGGTCCACGCGAGGGCCTTGAGGAATCGGTAGGCGGGGGGTCGTTCAGGCCCGGGATGACTCACGATTCGGACGGTAGCCCGCCCGGGAGGGCCCGCTCCGCGTATCCTCGATCCGCCTCAACCGACGAGCCGGCCATTGTGGGCCGCTCCTGACGCCGGGACGGTCCACCCATGAGCTCGGTTCGAACCCTTCGGCACCGCGCCGTGGCCGGCCTGCTCCTGGTCGCCCTCGCAGGCTGCGGGAGCAGCTCGAACGACACGGCGTCCTCCAAGACGAAGCCCGCGGGATCTCCGCTCGAAGGGACGCCGTGGATCCTGAGTCCGAGCACGAACCTCGGAGTGCCGACGACGGGTGTGGTGGTGACGTCCGAGTTCGCCGCCGATCGCGTCACGGGCAACAGCGGCTGCAACGCCTACCGCGCGACGGCGAAGACCAGTGGGAGCTCGATGACCATCGGGCCCGCTGCAGGCACGCAGATGGCGTGCGGATCCACTGCGATGGCAGTCGAACGGGCGTACCTGGCTCGGCTGCCGGAGGTGAAGACCTTCAAGATCTCGGGCAGCACGCTCGTCCTCTCGGGCGCGAATGACCAGACACTGCTCGTCTTCGAAGCGTCCGACGGCGCGTCGGCGATCGTCGGGAAGTGGACGGCGACCGGCTACTACACCGGCACCGCGGTCCAATCCGTCGTTCTCGGCTCCACGCTCACCGCCGACTTCAAGGACGGTCAGGTCTCCGGCGACAGCGGATGCAACACGTTCAGCGGCCCGTACAAGGTGACGGGGACCAAGATCAAGATGGGTCCGTTCGCCTCGACGCTCAAGGCGTGCACGGATGCGGAGCTGCAGGCTCAGGAGCAGCACTACACCGCCGCGCTCGACCTGGCCACCACCTTCCGTGTGACGCCGACTCAGCTCGAGCTCTTCCGGGCCGACGGAGGTATTGCCGCGACCTTCGAGAAGAGCAGCGCCACGGGCTGAATCCGGCAGCCGCAGGGCGGCGCGCGGGTCCGTGGACGGTCGACGGGCCCGGTGTTACCGTGCGCGGGGGCGGGCGCACCGTGCAGGTTGAGGCACGCTGACGTGGCTCGCCGGACCTGAGGGGGGATCAGGATGATGCGACGGATCTTGGTAGCCGGCATGGCGGTTGCTCTCGGAGCCGGTGGCCTCGTCGCCGGGGCTGCGACCGCAGCGGGCGCCAGCAAGCCGGTAGTGACGGCGGTGGGCTCGGTGACCTGTGGGGCACCCGGCTCGGGCAAGGCCAAGATCAGCCCGCCGTATCTCGCGACCACGCCCCAGCCCGGCACGCGCACGGTGTCGTCGAAGTTCAAGTCCACCTGTTCGGGTACGACCGGCAACCCGCTGGTGACTCCGACCTCGGCGAAGATCAGTGGCGTTTCCATGAGCTCGGCCGCGACGACATGCGTCGATCTTCTGGTTGGTGGCGAGACGCCCACCAGCACCACGGTCGACATCAAGTGGAAGGCTTCGGGCGGCAAGATCAACCCGACGCACATCGTGTTCACCAGCATCAACGGGTTCTCGGGGCCGCCGTCGGGCTTCGTGCTCCCGGGTCCGACCGGAGTTGCGACGGTCACCGGCTCGTACGCCGGGGACACGGCGGTGTCAACGGTGCTCGTCGCCGATGCACAGGCCACGTTGCAGGCTGCCTGCCTTGGCAAGGGACTCAAGAAGCTGAACTTCAGCTCGGGTGGCAGCCTGGTCATCCACCCGTAGCGCAACCGCACCGCGCGCTCCCGTTGGGGCGCAGCATCGGTTCGGGCGCTTCACCAACAGCTCTTCGTGTCGCGAGTGGTGAAGTGACGCGCCGAAGACGGTCACGTAAGACACGGGAGCACTCGCGGGATCAACCCATGTCAACCCACCAACGCGTACCCTGCGTCCGGCAGGTTCGACGGGCGACGGTTGGGGGCAGGCATGGGTGGATCTCCGGCAGGGTGGAATCAAGACCCGTACGGCCGGCACGAGCTGCGGTACTTCGACGGGACGAGCTGGACCGAGCACGTCTCGGACGGTGGCGCGCAGGGCGTCGACCCTCCCGGCGGTGCACCCGCGCCACCTCGTGCTGCGAGCCCTGCGTACCCGGCGCCGGTCATGCAACAGCAGATGGCCCGGCCGAAGAAGGCGCGCTGGCCGTGGGTGCTGCTCGGCGTCTTCGTGGTGATGGTGATCGGCGTCGGCGGTTGCGCCGTGCTCCTCGGAGTCTCCGTGAACGAGGCCGTGAAGACCTTCAACGAGGAGCAGCGGAAGCACGCCATCAGTCAGACGCAGTTCGACGCGGTCGCGCTCGGCACGCCGCGCGCGAGGGTCATCTCGACGCTCGGCAAGGAGCCCGAGAGCATCCAGAGCTTCTCGAGCGAAGCCTCGAACGTGAAGATCGACTCGTCGTGCATGTACTACTGGCAGTCGGATCGGACGTTCGGGCACTGGTACCAGTTCTGCTTCGACAGCAGCGGCAACCTCCTCACCAAGAACTCGTACTGACGCA
>JADGON010000269.1 GCA_017882945.1 Acidimicrobiia bacterium
GCGGGATGAATCCTTCGCAGTCCTGCACGATCTCGCGGTGCAGACTCGCAGGCCCCGGCGTGCTGACCGGTGGCCTGCGGGCCGTGACCAGCGGTCGATCATCGGGGAATGATCGACCAGCGACCAATTAGATGTCGTAGTACATGTCGGACTAGCCGTGCTCAGCTTGATAGCGTTGACAGTTGACGGCAGATATGGCCTGACCTGCGGAAACACTCTGGGAACCTGTTGACTGTCGTCGGCAATTACTGACCGTTGGTGGACCTGCTGAGGCCAAACTGAGGCCAAGCTCCATGCACGCGCATAGACCCTGGCTCACCCGTCGACGGGCTGCAGCGCGATCGTCAGGTGGTGATCCGCACCGTTGCGGCGACGGAGCATCGGAGGCCCGTCGTTGACGTACAGGTGGCCCTTCCAGTCGAACCGCTGCCGGGCCGGGTTGTAGGCGAACGGCTCGACGATCACCTGCAGCTGCTCCACCATGGCGCCGCTGCCCGGCTCCACGAAGACTGCGACGGAGACGTGACCGACGTGCGCCGGCAGGGTGGCCACCACGACGGGCAGGCTCCAGTCGTAGACGGTGGTGCCGTGGTCGTCGACCGCGGTGGCCTCCAGGACGTCGACGGTGTCGTTGAACCTCACGCGGTGCGCCTCCGGTACATGTGCAGCACCGCCAGCTCGGGCAGGGTGAACCCGTTCAGCACGGCCGGCGTCTCGGAGTGGTCCGCGACCTGTATCCGTTGGGCCTGCTCCGGGTTGGAGACGAGCCGGGCCGTGGCGGTGATGATCACTGAACTGATGTCCTCGTTCGGGACCCTGTCCTCGGTGAACCCGTTGCCCCGGACGTAGGCCCAGACGAACGAGGTGACGACCTGCAGGTGGTCGTCGGCCAGGGACAGCGTCTTGTAGTCGGTGGGCCGGCCGAGGAACCTGGCGACGTCCTGCCCTGTCGGTGCTGTCACCGTGGTCAGCCGACCTTGACGTTCTTGAGCACCACGATGGCGTCCAGGTTCAGCGGTGCGGCGTCGTAGCGGGCGACGACCCTGATCGCCTGCTGGTCGTAGTCGGCGTACCGCTCGGCGAGGATCTTGACCGACGGGGCCAGGTCACGGGCGACGGCGATCTGCGAGAAGTCGGCGAGGATGCCGTAGGTGATCACGGTGGTGGTGCCCGTGGTGGGAATCCGGCTGGTCACCGTGACGGGCGCGCCGAAGAGGCGGAACACTCCGTCCTGGGTGGCGTCCGGGGTGAGGACGTACTGGTTGGATCCGGTGGCCTGCTTGATCTTCCGGAACGCGACGAAGGTCTCGGGCCGGAGGAACAACGGAGCCGGGTCATGTCGACGTTCGCGGCCAACGCCTTGCCCCAGGCGTCGAGGAGGTTGTCCAGCGTCGGAGCCGCGGACTCCACGTCGACGGACTGCGTGGTGGTGTAGGCCAGGAGGCCCTTCGGGGTGGTGATGCCGTCGCCGTCCGCGGAGAGGAACTGCACGTCCAGCTTGTTCGCGACGTCGGTGACGAGCCGGTCACGGAGCACCGCGTCGAGCGCGACGACGGACTGCCGGGCCAGCTCGTTGCTGAACCGAGTGATGACCTTGACGGACTTCATCGTCGAGGGGAGCAGGGTGACCTCATCGAAGTCGGCGTCCACCTCGTCGATGGGTTCGTTCTCGCCGTGCCAGGACGGCGACGTCGCGGCGCCCATCTTCGGGATCCGGACGGGTGACCCGTTGGTGTCGAAGATCCGCGGGCCCGCGGCCAGGAAGACGGACTTGTCCGTCAACGGCTGCACGAGGATCCGCTGCACCTGCTCGGCAGTGAGTTCGGCGGCGGTGGCGGTGCTGATGGTGGCCATGATGGGGCTCCTTGACGTGAGAACGGTGGAGGTTTCACGTCGGCCGCCAGGAACGCGACGAAGGGGCAGCCACCAGGACTGCCCCTTCACCATACCTCTACGGGGTATCTGTCTGACCCGTCCCGCGGCCGTTCTGCAGGGTCTCCATGAAGTGCGGGCAGTGCGGGCAGATCGACGCCTTCACCTGCTGCTCCAACTGCCCGAGCATCGCCATCGTGTAGCCGATGTCGCCGGCATCAAGATCCGAACGCATGTCGTCGATCAGCCCGAGGGCCAGGGTGCGGTTCCGGTCGCCGGCAATCATGCCGCACCTGCTCTCAGCAACCCGGCGAGGGACACTCCCGCGGCGTCCTGGGTGGCGCCTTGACCGACGTCGCCCGTGGGCCGGCGGGACGCCAGGTGTGCCTTCCTGACGAGCAGCTCGTCGAGCGCGGCGGTGAGCGCGTCCGGGTCGTCGAGGTGGGCCTCGGCGAAGGGGAGGTCCTCGGCGTCGGCGAGCCGGCCGGTGGCCCGGACAAGCTCGGTGTGCAGCCGGCGGGCCAGTTCGTCGGCGTGACCGGCGCGCTGCCGGTAGCGGGCGTTTTCGTCACGGAGTTTCGTGACATACTCCCGCGGGAACGTGTCCGGCTCGGCCACCTCCTCGGTGACGACTTCCGTTGTCTCGGTGATGTCCTCGGCCGGTTGGGTGCCCTCGGGTTCGGTCATGATCTTCCTTCCGTAACGGAGGGTACAGGGACGCAGCTGCAGCCCTCGTGGGTGGCCATCTCGACGGTGTCGGGGAACTCGGATCCACCGTCCGCGTACCAGGTGCACAGCTCGCACGCCGAGCCGGACACGCCTCGCGTCCAGCCGGTGACGTGCGGGGATTCCTTGATGCCTTCGGAGTAGGCCCGTGCTGCCGTCTCCATCGGCTCTGACCGGCCCAGCCGGGCGACCCTGGCCTTCTGGGTCCGGTGTCACGGCGAGCACCGCCAGGAGCGTCACAGCGGCCTTCTGGAGCCGGTCCTGGTCGTCCGGCGGTGGCAGCAGCCCGAGCGTTGCGACGGGTGTCCTGAGCTGCAGCATGATCGTCGCGGCGAGGGACAGGTCCGCGACCGCAACGGCTCTCGCGTTGGCCTTCGCGACGGTCCAGGCGATGACCGACACTGCCTCGTCCTCGGACAGTGCGCCGGCAACGAAGTCGGCGTAGACGCTGAGCACCGCGGCCTCGGTGGCCTCGCCGAGCCGTTTGATCACCTCGCGGTACGTCATGAGGCGATGGCCTTGAGGTCGATGCCGGCGGCGTCGAGGGCGCCACCACGGACGGCCTGACGGACCCTGTCCACCTGCGCGGGTGTCATGCCGAGGGTGTCGGCGAGCACCACGGCCAGCGGGACACCGATGCCGGCGAGCTTGGCCGCGGCGTCGGCAGCCTGCGCGGGTGTCCTGGTCTCCGGGTTCGCCCACACGGTCTCCACGTCGAGGGCGAGCGGGTCGGAGCCGTCGCGGACCGCGATCGTCAACCGGGCGACGTCGGCCCACGCCTGACCGAAGGTGCGGTGCAGCGCATAGGCTCTCGCGACGAGGCTTGCCTCGCTGGAGCGGATCGCGTCGGCCGAAGCCGGTTGGTCACCGTGCAGCCCGAGGTAGTGCGGCGGCAGCCCGGTGAGCGCGCCGATCTGCGTGGTGATCGTCGCGGCCAGGTCGGAGTACCCGTCGAGGCGGACCGGGTCGAACTGTCCGAACTTCGTCTCCGGGGCCTCGGACTGCCAGAGTCGGCCCAGCTCGTCGCTGAACGGGTTGACGGCGTTGCCGTCCTCGTCCTCGACGATCTCCAGCCCGGTGACCCACCTCCGCGGCCGAGCGTAGAACTCCGACGTGACCAGGCTGTCGGACATCACCTTGTTGAGCGCGTCCGTGAGGTCCAGGACATCGGTCATCTCCGACACTCCGTCGACGTCGAGGAGCCGGCCGCGGTTCAGCACCGGGACGACGGGCACCACGCCGAGCGGGTTGTCGAGGACCTGCATGGTTTCCCACGACGTCGCCGGCATCGCGGCCGGGTCCGAGACGTTCGCGGCGGAGGTGTATCTGGTGATCCGGTCCGGTTCGTACAGGACGGCGTGGGCCTTCCCGTCGCCCACCCAACGCTTGAGCGCGGCGGTGACCTGCCGGCTCGCTGGGTCACGGATCACGGCGACCTGGCGTGGTGACTCCACGGTGATCAGCGGGCCCGCGGGGCCGGCCCACACGATGACGAAGGATCGCCCGTAGACCAGTGCGTCGACGTGCGCCTGCGCGGAGGCGTCTTCCATCCCGTTGCGCCGCCACAACTCCCAGAGCTTCACGTCGGGGTCGGTGTCGGGCCCGGCGGTGCGGAACCCGGTGACCGTCAACCGCTCGGCGAGCGACGTGACGGCCAGGCGGGGGAAGTTCACGCACAGGGTGCGGAGCCGGTTGCCCAGGGCCGCGGCGGACGCCGGAGCCAGGAACGCGGCCGGCTGCGTCCCGTTCCAGTAGGTGTCCAGCGCGGCCAGCACCGGAGTGGTTTCGTCGAGCTTGTCGGACAGGGTCTTCATGGTGTCGGTCATCGGAAGCTTGCTCCTCGTTTTCGGACGATCTTGTTGCCGTGCCAGGCGGCACGGTCGAAGGCGACGATCGCCGCGACTGCGGCGTCGATCTTGCGCGGGCTGCCCCGTTTGTCTTTCGTCACGAGGTCGCCGAGCGGCGTGTTCTTCGCGACGCAGTGCGCGACATGGGAGGCCAGGCGTGAATCTCCATCGTGGGTCACCTGTTTCGTCATCACGGCCTGATACAGCCGGTCGGTCGCCGGGGCCATCCGTTGCGCCGCGGCGGTGTTCCACTCCAGGACCCGCTTCTCGCCGTGACGTTTGGCCCAGGACTCGATCTCACTTCTCCATCCCCAGGGGTCCGCGGCCAGCTCGACGACATCCCAACGGTCGAACGCCGCGGCCACCACGGTGTCCACCTCGGCCCGAGGGACCCGCCAACCACGATCGCCGGGATTGGCCCAGACATCCACGACGAAGAGGTGACCGTCGAGGGTGCAGCCCACGAGCGCGGTGGAGTCACCGGAGGCGGAACCGTCGAAGGCCAGGACAACCCGGTCGCCGTCGGTGACGACCCTGGTGGCGTCGGTGCAGGACTCCCACGCACCCCACGGCAGCCAGGTCTCGGAGATCCCGGTCCACTGCCCGAGCCTGTACCGCCGGAACGCAGGCTCCCGCATCGTGCGCCGCGTGGCTCGGAGCGCGTCTCGGAACAAGAAGTCGTCGAGCGCCGGATTAGCTGCAGCCCAGGCGTTCTCGTCGTCGAGCGGGCAACCGTCGGGCGCGGCGTACTCCTTGAAGTAGAACAACGGGTCGCCCCCGGTTCGGCCGTGCTCGACGAGCCTCCACATCACGCTCTCGGGTGTCTCGGCGGGAGTCGAGATCGCCAGCGTCAGAGACTGTGCTCGCTTGCCGGCCGCCGAAGTGACCGCCTCCCAAACGTTCTCGGTCACCACGGCCAGCTCGTCGACGATCATGAGGCTTGGATCCCAACCCAACAACGCTCCGGCTTCGGCCGGCAAGGCGCGGAGCTCGGAGTCGGTGTGCGGCACCAGGATCCGATCCTGATAGATGTGCACCTGCTCGGCGAGCTTGGGCTGCAGCGCGATCATGCGCCGGACGGCCCGGAAGACGTGACCGGCCTGCCTCTCATCCGACGCGACGATGAGAACGGACGCGCCCTCCTGCCCGTCGGCGAACAGGCCGTAGGCGCCAAGCACCGCGGCCATCGCAGTCTTCCCGTTACCTCGCGGCAAGCTGAGCAAAGCTTGCCGGGGTCGCGGGCCGGCCTCGGGATACAGACCCTCGACGATCTGCAGCTGCCAGGGACGTAACCGGAACGGCTGCAGCACACCCTCACCCTTCGGCACCTTCAGGTACTGCCGGGCGAAGGCGTCGACACGCTTGGCGCCGGACACCGGAAGATGGACCAGGGCAATGGGTTTCGCCGTGATCGGCGCCTTCGGGCCGGACTTCACTCATACCCTCCCCCGGTATGGATCCGAGACTTTGCCTGACCGAGCGGGTAGGGAACGCTGCCGTCGGGGTCATCCCCCCCGGGTCGCGTGCGCCCACGGTTGGCGTTGCACCGCCGACAGACGACGTCGATGTCTTCGAGGCGGATGACTTTGCCGGCGGCTCGGCGTTCCCACGCGACGGCATTGTGGTCGGCGGTGAGGTCTTCCTGGCCTCCGCAATCGGTGCACCACGGCTGGAGCCGGCGGGCCCGCTTGGACAGCTTGCGCCAGGTCTCGTCGTACCCGCGGCTCTCGGGCGTGGCCTTCGGGGAGCTTGGGAGTCGGTGCCGAGGACACCGCGACTCCGACGTCGGCTCGCCGCACTCCAAGCATGGGTTCACTGGTCGTCCTCCAGCGCCGCGAGACGCAGCACGTGGCGCGTGAGCAGGTCCAGACCTGCAGGTGTGCGGAGTTCGGGCACCACCTCGGCGTAGAAGTGCAGGACCGCGATCAGTAGTTCGGTGAGCCGTCCGGTCTGGTTTGTCTCGTGGATGATGGCGTCTATCCCGTCGACGTTGCCGCGTCCGAAGTGGGCGATCAGCGCGCACGCACGTCGTTGGTCCTCGGCCTCAATGCGGATCATGCGCTGTTCTCCTTGTTGGGGCCGATGCAGCATCTCTCGCAGATCCCGCGCTGCTGGGATTTCGGGGCCAAGAGCGGTCGACCGCAGAGGCGGCATTTCGGGACGAGGGTCGCCTGCTCGGTTTCCATGGGTGCCTCCATGGGTGCCATGGAATCCGGTGTCCGGACACGGGCATCCATGGCACCCATGGAGGCACCCATGGGGAGGCGCCACGTGTAGGAAGCACCCTTTCCGTAGCCGAGTCGAACGGTGGCGGCCTTGATTCGCCGCCTCGATTTCTTGGTGGCGTCCTCGGAAAACCCGGCGGCGCGCGCTGCTTTCAGCACAACAGCGGCCGGGGCGGAACCGGAATCGGCCTTGAGGTAGTCAGTCAGCCAAGCGTCGACCTCGTTGCGCTCCTCGACGTCATCGGTGCTCATGGGTGCGCCGCGGGAGTCGCGGAGGACATCGGCGACGGAGCGCTCGGACACACCTCGGAAGACGAACTTCCCGGTTTCGGCCAAGCCCTTCTTGGTCTTGATCAAGGCTGGCTCGATCGCATACGCAAGTGAGGGCAGGTCGTCGACTCGGCCCAGGGAGTTCTTGACCTGGCTCATGACCCGGCCGCCGTTCTCGTCGGCGTCGTCGCAGGCGAAGCCGAATATGCTGCGGGGGGCGTTCTTGAACGCGCCGCTGCCGGTGATCAAGCTGGCGACGTCGGTGTTGTTGGACTTGTTGAAGTGGGCGATGCCGAAGATCACCGCCCCGGTCCGATCGGCCAGCTTGGCGAGTGGGTCCAGCGCGGTACGGACATCACGTTCGCGGTGGGTGTCGATGGTCTCGCCGATCACACTCATGAGTGGGTCGATCACAACGAGACCGCAGTTGTGGAGTCCGATCTCACGCTCCAGGAGCGCGTTGTCATGCGGCAGTGAGAGCGTGAGTTCCTCGTCCTCGATGTTGATCACGTCGAAGCGTCCGACCTTTCCCATGTCGGCGCCGGCCGCGAGCAACCGCGGGGCGAGGGTGAACTTCCAGGAGTCCTCGATGGCGACGTAGAACACGGTGCGCGGTTGACCGTAGAAGCAGCCCGGCAGAGTCCCGTTGCTGACCTGTGCGGTGAGGTGGACGCCAAAGGTGGACTTCCCGGTGCCTTCATGGCCGGCGGCGACAGACAACGAGCCAGACGGGATCCGGCCTGCGTCACCTTCTCTCCACACCCACTCGACGGGCTCGGGGTCGATCTGACTTGCCCAGGTGATCCGGGCCCGGCGAGCCGGCGGGGCCACCTCGATGACGGGCTGCAGCTCCAGCTGCTCCAGGGTGCAGCCTGCGGCGACGTGGTCCGCGGCGTCCTTGCCCACCTTGGCCTTCCGGAAGGTGAGGGTGGCGGCGTTGCCGTCGAGGGCCTCGCGGACGGCTTCCGCCCACCTGAGGCCGGCGGCGTCATCGTCGACAACCGCGACGACGTGCGCACCGTTGAGCGGGGTCACGTCGACCTTGTGGAAGTTGGTGGCGCCCATCGGGCCTGTGGTGGCCACTGCGCCGACCGATTCGATGGCCAGGACATCCTTCTCGCCTTCGACGAGGTAGACGGTAGCGCCTTCCTCAACGGCGGCAACGACTTTCGGCAGCCGATACAGCGGAGCCGGGCCCTTCGTCTGACCGGCTTGTTTGAACGTCTTGTCCGGTGTCCTGGTGACGGTGCGGAGGACGTTGCCACCACGGTCGGTGTACTGATAGCGGGCACCACTGGGCTCGTCGAAGAGGTCCTTGAGGTCCAGACCGAGGGCGGCGAGGACGTCGACGGTCTGGCAGCCGGCGTGGCAGTGGACGAGGGCCTGGCCTTCGATGGCCGTCACGGATAGGGACGGGTTCCGGTCGTCGTGCGCGGGACACGTTGCCTGGACACGGTTTCGGCCGTGGGTGCGGACCTTGCTGCCGCCCTGGTGCAGCTTGTCGACGATCCGCTCGAACGCAGTCACGCGGCGCCGGGGAAGTTGGGCCCGTCGCCGTACTGCGCCGCGACCCAGGCTCGGACATCTTCCTCGCGGTACAAGACGCGGCGGCCGATCCGGGCCGACTTCGGGCCGGTGCCCGAGTGTCTCCAGTACCGCAGGGTGTTGGCGGGGACCCGGATGAGGCTCGCGACCTCTTCGAGGGTGAGCAGGCCCATGCCCATTGGTTACCTCCTGGTGGGATTGGTGATCACTGACTGCACTGACCAAAGCACGGTTAGTGAGTGCCGTCAAGGAGCTACAACTGTTTCGGACGAGACTGCTGTCTGCTTTTGACGGCAGTTGCTGACTGACGTTGAATGGACGCATGGGAATCACCGCGACAGTCACCAAGGACAAGCCCGTGCACGTCGGTTCCGACATATGGGCGCCACCACGGATCACGGTCGAGGTGGTCGACGTGCCCGACGTCGCGGTCGACCTCACCGCGGAGCTGCGGCTCGATGGTGGCCGTTACGAGGTCGAGGAGCTGAGGATCCGGCGCCGGGAGGGCGGCATGGCGGTCACGGGCGAGGTGATCCGCTCGATTCCGGTGCAGTCCCTCGTCCGTGGTGCGGTGGCGAACCTGACCGAGCTGAGGACCGGCGCGTTCCGCCGTCCAGTGGCCCTGACCATCGAGGACGGAGCCAAGCTCGCCGCGG
The DNA here is from genome assembly GCA_017882945.1 of Acidimicrobiia bacterium. Taxonomy (GTDB): domain Bacteria; phylum Actinomycetota; class Acidimicrobiia; order IMCC26256; family JAENVU01; genus Chersky-806. Next base: position 9,142 of record JADGON010000269.1, read on the forward strand.
CCGGCCCGACGGACGAGACCCTGCGATGGGTGGCCCGGCTGTATCTCATGGCCCAGCTCGCCTCCGAGGCTCCGGCGAAGGCGGTCAAGGAGGCGTTGGACATTCCATCCTCAACGGCCGGCCTGTGGATCCGACGCAGCAAGGACCGGGGCTACATGGACGCGAAGGAGCCACCTCGGTCGACGATGACGGTCGCCGAGGCGGACGAGCTGTTCGGGACGAAGGAGACGAAGTAATGGCCAGCATCGCGAAGAGGTCCGACAAGGTCTGGCGGGCTCGCTACCACGACGACGCTGGCAAGCAGCACTCACGGGATTTTGCCAGGAAGGTTGACGGCCAGCGGTGGCTCGACGAGGTCACGGCCTCCGTCGTTACTGGGAGCTACGTCGACCCTCAGACGGCCAAGACCACGGTCGAACAGTGGTGCACCGCCTGGCTGCTCGGCTACGGCACCCGACGCCGGTCCACGGTCACTCAGGCGCGCGTGCACATCAAGCTGATCGTCAAGGCGTTCGGCCCGATGAAGCTGTCCTCGGTCCGCCCGTCACACGTCAAGTCATGGACCGCTCAGCTGAAGGCTGAGGGTCGCGCGCCGAGCTACGTCTACGCGCTGCACCGCCGGCTCTCTCAGATCATGAGCGACGCAGTCCATGATGGCGTCCTGGCACGCAATCCCTGCTCTCGCAGGACATCGCCCGGTGCTGGCTCCCAGCGCGCCTACGTGGCGACCACGGAGCAGGTGTGGGGCCTGTTTGACTTGATGCCCGACGAGCTACGGATCTCCGTCCTGCTCGGAGCCTTCGCCGGGCTCCGGCTCGCCGAAGCGGCGGCGCTGCGGCCCGACGACGTCGACTTCATGCGCGGGGTCGTCTCGCCCGCGATCCAGTGGCCAGCGGAGCCCCTCAAGACGGAGACGTCGCGGACGCCCGTCCCGATTCCGCAGGACTTCGCGCTCATGCTCTCGGCGGCCATCGCCGCCGGGGACGGGACAACGTTCATCAGGAACGAGTGGGGACAGCCGGCCGCGCCATGGGTGATCGAGCGGGCGATGCGCTCGGCCCGAGCGAAGGTCGAAGGACTGCCGGCCGGCTTCCGCTACCAGGATCTGCGGCACTACTTCGCGAGCTTGCTGATCTCATCCGGGCTCGACGTGAAGGTCGTGCAGGCTCGGCTCCGGCACGCCAGCGCGTCGACGACGCTGAACGTCTACGGCCACCTTTGGCCCGACAAAGACGAGTCCGCGCGCGCTGCGATCGCGGTCGTACTCGCAGCGCGCACGGACTCGGTTGAGGCCAAAATGAGGCCAAGAGCATGATCATCAGGCTCTGACCTGCGGAAACGCCTAGATGTCGTAGTACATGTCGAACTCGTAGGGGTGCGGGCGCAGCCGGATCGCGTCGATCTCGTCACGCTTGAGCTTTATCCACATCTCGATCA
>JADGON010000270.1 GCA_017882945.1 Acidimicrobiia bacterium
CCGACCCCGACCCGGCCCGGGAAGCGCGCGGCGAGCCAGGCTGCGTCTTCGGCCACGAGCGCGGTCTCCCGCAAGGGGAGCAGCAGCGGGCAGGGTGCAGCCCAACCGCGGTCCATCGCCTCCAGGCACCAACCGGCCGCTTGGAGCGGGTTCGGCAGGTAGCCGGGGAACCCGCCGTGGTGCTCGCTCGTCATCACCCCGTCGAATCCGACGTGGGCCGCGAGCGCCGCCTGCACCCGCAGCTCGTCGACGATCGCGGACGCGTCCGGGCCGTCATGCGGGTACAGCCGCAGCGAGATCGAGCCCCGTGCGAGAGGCGCCACGACGTCTCGCGTCATTGCGCGGCCCACGCGCCCAGCTCGCGCAGGCGGGCCCGGCAATCGCGCCAGGTCTCCTCGAGGATCTGGCGCACCGGGAGGACCGCGTCGATCCGGCCGGCCACCTGCCCGCTCATCGCGTAGGCGGCTTCCATCGAGCCGCCGAAGTACAGATCGATCACCCCGTTGATCGCGAGCGGTGGCGCCGGGTGCTCGCGCTCGGCCGCGGCCGAGAGATCGGTGCGGAGCGTGCGCATCGCCGGCTTCGCGTAGCGGTTGATGATCACGGTGTCCGTCTCGGCTGCCGCCACGACCGCCCGCTTCCAGTTGTCGTGCACCGGTGACTCCACGGCGGTGAGCATGCGCGTCCCCATCTGCGCGCCCTCCGCTCCGAGCGCGAACGCGGCGGCCATCGAGACACCGTCCGCAATGCCACCCGCCGCGACGATCGGCACCTCGACGTTTGCGGCGATGAGCGGCAACAGGACCATTGACGACGCCCCGTCGGGGTTCTTGAAGCCCCCACCTTCGATGCCTTCGACCACGAGCCCGTCGACACCCGCGGCAATGGCCTTCAACGCGCCGCGCAACGTCGGGACGACGTGGAACACGGTGATCCCGGCGGCCTTGAGCCGCGGCACGAGCACTGCCGGATCGCCGGCCGAGGTGGTGACGAAGCGCACGCCGTTGTCCACGATGAAGTCGACGATCGACAGGTCACGGATGAACAGCTGAGCGATGTTCACACCCCACGGTCGATCGGTGAGGTCCCGCATCTTGGCGATCTCGACCCGCACTTCGTCGAGCTGGCCCGATGACGTCTCGACGATCCCCATCCCACCCGCGTTCGACACCGCCGACGCGAGCTGGGACCGGGCGATGAAGCCCATCGGCGCCTGGATGATCGGGATCTCGATGCCGAGCTGTTGGGTCACACGCGTCTGCACGGCTCCCCCATCACCCGGCGCGGAACGACCTCGGGAATCGTACGCACACCCTGTCGTGAACGTCGGCGCTGGACACGTTCCGCCGGCATCCGTCAGTCTGCGGGCATGTCGCGCATGCTCATCGTCCACCACACGCCGTCGCCGTCCGTGCATTCGATGCTCCAAGCCGTGAAGTCGGGCGCCACAGACGACGCGATCGAGGGGGTCGAGGTCGCTGTGCGCGCCGCGCTCAGCGCCAACCCGGCCGATGTCCTCGAGGCGGACGCCTACCTCCTGGGCACTCCGGCGAACCTGGGCTACATCTCCGGCGCGCTGAAGCACTTCTTCGATCAGATCTACTACCCGTGCCTCGACGAGACGATCGGCCGTCCCTTCGGCGTGTTCCTGCACGGCAACAGCGACACCGGTGGAGCCGAGCGCGCGATCGAGGAGATCACGACCGGGCTGCAATGGCACCGCGCGGCCAAGACGGTGTCGGTGATCGACAAGCCGACGCGCACCGATCTCGACGCGTGCTGGGACCTCGGTGCGACCCTTGCCGCCGGCCTGACGCTCAACGAGCCTTGAGCGACGAGCGCGGCGCGCCCGGCCGCGCGGAGCAACTCGAGCTGCGGGCCGGCCCAACAGGTTCGGACGGCGTCATCGAGGCGTGGCGCGGCGACCGGCGGATCGCGGTCTTCGCCGAGCAACCGACCGAATCGAGGTCGCGGGTTGCCCTGCTCGCGCGCGAGTCTCCGATCGACCCGACCGAGGTCCGCGCGTTGCTCGATGCGCTGCTCGCCCGAGCCGCCCGCCAACCCGGTGCGGCACTCGAGCTGGCCACGAGCGATCCGCTCTTCCGCGAGATCGCGCGGCGACTCGGGTTTCACGGGCCGCTTCGCGATCCGCTCGTCGCCGGACCGCCCGGCACCACCACCCTGCAGGACGTCATGAGCGGGCCCACCGGTCACGACGAGATCCGAGCGGCGCTCGAGCAGCTCCTCCCCGGCATCTCGGTCGTGCTGGGAGAGAACCGCGGGCCGCTTCGGGCCATCGTGCGCCGCGCGGTCTCCGGAATCTCGAAGACGTTCGACTTCAACGTCGAGCCGGCCCCGGGCATGGCGCCGACCCGATTCTCGGTGCCGAACCGGTCGGACCTGCTGATCGAGAGCATCGCCCGGTGCATCGACACCACCGTCGCCGTACGCCGGCGCTTCGGTCGCGCCACCAGGCTCGTGCGGAGGGTCTCGTTCGACCACTCCGACTTCCAGCTCCTGCACGGTCAGCACGCCGGTTCCGCAGATCGGAGCGCGGGGGTGATCCACTTCAACGCGAGCTTCGCGTCCGTCGCAGGCCTCACCGCGCTCGAAGCAGCGCGCGAGCAACGATCCTCGGGAGCCGGATCGGCCGGTGTCCCCGCGCCGTTCAACCAGATCGACGGCACGATGGCACACGAGGCGTGGCACCAGATCCAGGCCGCGCTCGAAGCCCGTCGCAGCATGGACGGCGTCGAGCTCCGGCGCCGCCTGGGCGAAGGTCTCGGCGTCGAGACGCTGGAGCAGGCGGTCAATGGCGGCCGGGCTCGCGCGCCGGAGAGCTGGAAGCGGGCGCACACGCGCCTCGTCGAGGAGGTGTCCGCCTACGCAGCGACGGCGCCGGTCGAGGCGACCGCCGAGATGTTCAAGCTGTGGTGGTGCTCGACCGGTTCGCCCGCTCCGATCGTGGCGCAGTTCGGCGGCGTGATCCGCGAGCTGCTCGCCGACTTCAAGGACTGATTCGTCCTGCCGGCGTGCGCCCCGGAGCCGCTCGGCGTCACCGACGACGGCGATGCCCCCTTGCCACAGGCGCGACACTGGAGCGCGGTGAGATGGCCACCGGGCTGCTCGCCCGGCGTCCCCGGTCCGGTGAGACCTTTCCCTGATCTTTGCCAAGTCCTTGCATTTGGGGGGGTCCGTTCTCACGTTGCTCACAGGTCGTCCTGCGACCCTTGATCCAGGCACCGGAAGCCGGGTGCGCGTCGAGTCAGGTGGGTCCACATGGCGAGGAAGAGCCGAACCGAGCGGGATGCGGGCCTGCGCCAGGTCAGCACCGCGACCAAGTGGATCGCCGGCCTGGCTGCGGTGCTGACCGGGTTCATCACGGTCTGGGAGGCGCGCAACGTGCACCACGCCGGTGCGAGCACCCCGACCGTCGTCCAGCAACCCGCGAGCTCCGGCGCTGCCGATCCCGGCTCCAGCTCCGGCTCCGGCTACTCGGATCCTGGATACTCCGACGGCGGCGTGCAGCCTCCCGTCTCCGCGCCCGCCCCGTCTGATCAGTCATCGTCCGCGAGCTCAGGCGGATCGTGACGACAACGATCAACGCGGCCGAGACGCGCGCGCTGGGCACCACCGCACGCATCGTCGTCGACGGAGGAAGCTCCTCCGACGCGCTCGCGCTCATGATCCCCGAGCTCGAAGCCCTCGAGCAGGCGTGCAGCCGCTTTCGCCCCGACTCCGACCTCAGCCGGGTCAACGACGGCCAGGGCCGGGCGATCCGCGTCGACCCGCTCTTGATCGAAGCCGTCGACATCGCGCTCCGCGCCGCGCGGATCACCGACGGTCGCGTCGACCCCACCATCGGCACCGCGCTCCGCTGGTTGGGCTACGACCGCGACTTCGCGACAATCGATCCACTCGCGCCTCCCTCCAGCCTGCGCGCCGCGCGCGTGCCCGGCTGGCAGTGCGTCGTCGTCGATCGGGTGCGGAGCACCGTCCGGGTTCCGAGTGGCGTGGATCTCGACCTCGGCGCCACCGCGAAGGCCTTCGCTGCTGATCGCGCCGCCGCGCACGTTGCCGCGGCGCTGGGGTGCGGCGTGCTCATCAGCCTCGGTGGGGACATCGCGATCGCCGGTCCACCACCCGCCGACGGTTGGGCCGTCCGCGTCACGGACGACCACGCGGCCGGCGACTCGGCACCCGGCCAGACAGTGGCGCTGACCTCGGGGGGTCTGGCGACATCGAGCACGACCGTCCGGCGCTGGACCCAAGCCGGCACGATCCGTCACCACCTGGTGGACCCGGCGACCGGTCTCCCGGCCGCGGGACCGTTCCGCACCGTGAGCGTGACCGCCGCCAGCTGTGTCGACGCCAACATTGCGAGCACCGCTGCACTCGTGCTCGGAGACGCGGCGCCGGACTGGCTCGAGCAGCGCCACCTGCCCTCGCGGCTCACGTTTCACGACGGCCGAGCTCTCTGCGTGGGTGGTTGGCCGGAACCCAGTCCGACCCCATGACTGTCGCGGCGGTCGGCGGCTCGACGCTCTGGTTCCTGTCGCGCGCGACGGGCATCGTCGCGTTCGTCCTCCTGACGGTGACGGTGGTGTTGGGCATCGTGACGTCGCTGCGCTGGCAGTCCCGCGAGGTCCCACGCTTTGTCATCGAGTACATGCACCGCAACGTCACCGTGCTGGTGCTGGCGCTGATCGCGATCCACGTGACGACCGTCGTCGTCGACGGGTTCGCCCCGATCGGCTGGATCGCAGCCGTGATCCCCTTCAGCTCGCCGTACCGACCGATCTGGCTCAGCCTCGGCGCGCTCGGCTTCGACCTCCTGCTGGCGGTTGCAGTGACCAGCTGGCTCCGCCACCGGGTCGGGTTCCGCGTCTGGCGCTTCCTGCACTGGTCGGCATACGCGTCGTGGCTGTTCGTGCTGGTCCATGCGTTCGGGACCGGCACCGACACTCGTCAAGGATGGGCACTGCTGGTCGAGGGCGGGTGCGCGGCGGCCGTCGTCGTCGCGCTGTGGCTGCGCATCGGCACCCAGTGGCAGGAGCACACGCGGGTTCGAGTGGCTGCACTCGTGACAACCGTCGTCGTGCCGCTCGCGCTCGCCGTATGGCTGCTCGTCGGTCCACTCGCGCCCAACTGGGCCGCGCGCGCCGGGACGCCTCGGAGCGTGTTGACGCACACGGCACAGAATCGGAGCTCCCGATGACGAAGGTGGATCCGCGATTGGAATCGACCCACTGGCAACCGGGGCCGGCCGGGTTGCCCCGGGCGCTCCATGGGATACACCCGGATCGCGCGCTGTCGCTCGCCGAGCATCGCGACCTCCACGGGCCGATGGCGCTGATGCGCGCCGACGACCTCATCGCCGTCACCGGGCAGGCCGGCCTCCACGGCCACGGCGGTGCGGGGTTTCCCACCGCCACCAAGCTGCAGGCGGTGGCTGCAGGACGGCGCTCACCCGTGGTCGTTGCCAACGGATCCGAAGGTGAGCCCGCGAGCTCCAAGGACGAGGTTCTCCTCACCCGCACGCCGCACCTGGTGCTCGACGGGCTCGTGCTCGCGGCGACCGCGCTTCGCGCCCGTGAGGCCATCGTTGCGATCGAGCGCACCCGGCCGCACGCGCTCGAGGCAGTCGCCGTCGCGGTCGCGGAGCGCGCCGCAGCCGGCGACGACCCGATCGCGATTCGAATCGTCCCGGTGCCCGGTCGATACGTCGCCGGTGAGGAGAGCGCGCTCGTGCACCTCATCAATGGCGGCGACGCCAAGCCGACCGCCGTACCCCCACGCCCGTTCGAGCGCGGCGTGGGTGGACGGCCCACGCTCATCCAGAACGTCGAGACGCTCGCGCACCTGGCGTTGATCGGTCGCCACGGCCCGGAGTGGTTCCGATCGATCGGGACGACCGAGGAGCCCGGTTCGGCGCTGCTGAGCTTCGGGGGCGCGGTTTCCCGGCCGTCGGTGTTCGAAGTCGCGCTCGGTACTCGGTTCGAGTCGATCGTCGCGGCCGCCGGGGGCGAGTCGGAGCCGGTCTCGGCGTACCTCCTCGGCGGGTACTTCGGGACCTGGGTACGCCGCGAGGATCTGTGGGGAAGACACCTCACGAAGAACGACCTCGCGCCCCTCGGTGCTTCATTGGGCGCCGGAGTCATCGTCGCACTCCCCAAGGCGGTGTGCGGGCTGGTGGAGACGGCCCGCGTCATGCAGTACCTCGCGGAGGAGACGGCCGGTCAATGTGGCCCGTGCGTGCACGGGTTGGCCTCGGTCTCGGATCGCGTCAATGCGATCGCCCGGACGCAGACGACCCCCAAGATGCGCGACGACCTTGACCGGTGGTCCGCGATGATCGAGCGGCGCGGCGCGTGCAAGCTCCCCGATGGCGCGGTTCGGTTCCTGCGGAGCGCCCTCGTCGCGTTCGCCGACGAGATCACCGAGCACCAGCACGGTCGTTGCCAAGCGACGCATCGCGAGCCTCTTCTCCCCATCCCGCACGCCGGACGAGATTGGGGATGGCGATGAGCGAGCGGCTCCGGCTCGATCCCATTCGCTGCGATGCGCACGGGGTCTGCGCCGAGCTGTTCCCGGAAGGGATCAGTCTCGACGACTGGGGCTACCCGATCCTGCGCGCCGGGCCGATCCCCGCCGACCTGCTCGAGCACGCCCGGCGGGCGGTCTTCGCGTGTCCCGCGTTGGCGCTCAAGCTCGTCGACGATCGCTGACCCGAACCAGCAGGCATACGATCCGCGGCAATGCAGCTCGCCGGTACTGCGATTCTCGCGTTCACGCGTCTCTTCGAGTCTGCGTAGTCGGTCACGGTGCGCGTGCTGGTCGTCGAGGACGAAGCGAAGGTCGCCGACGCGGTGCGTCGAGGTCTCGAGGCCGAGGGTTTCGCGGTCGATGTCGCGCCCGACGGGCCCGAAGGGGTCTGGCTGGCGGGTGAGCACCGCTACGACGTGATCGTGCTCGACATCATGCTGCCCGGCATGAGCGGCTTCCGAGTGTGCGAGGAGCTCCGCCGGGCCGAGAACTGGACGCCGATCCTGATGCTGACGGCGAAGCACGGCGAGTACGACCTCGCCGAGGCGCTCGACTCGGGGGCCGACGACTACCTCACCAAGCCGTTCTCCTTCGTGGTGCTCCTGGCGCGGATCCGCGCCCTGCTGCGCCGCAGCGGGCGCGCCGCGCCCATCACCCACTCCGCCGGCGACCTCCGGGTCGATCCGGCCACCCATCGCTGCCATCGCGGCGACGTGGAGATCACGCTCACTGCGCGCGAGTTCGAGGTGCTCGAGTTCCTGATGCGGCGGGTCGGTGAGGTCGTCTCGAAGGTGGAGGTCCTGGACAACGTCTGGGACTTCGCGTTCGACGGCGACCCGAACATCGTCGAGGTGTACATCCGCCATCTGCGCAAGAAGCTGGACGAGCCGTTCGGCCGCCACGCGATCGAGACGGTGCGCGGCGCGGGCTATCGCCTCGATCCGGGTGGCGGATGAAGCGCCTCGGGAGCGTCCGGGTCCGCGTCGCGATCGCGACGGTGCTCGTCGTCGGCGTCGCGCTCTCGGTGGGCGCGATCACCCTCGTGCGCCTGCAGCAGTCCGCACTGACGAAGGATCTCGAGTCCACGGCGCGCCTTCGCTCCAGAGTCATCGCCCAGACGGTGTCGAGTGGCTCCCTGACCAAGCAGATCCCGGTACCTCGCGGAGAGAGCACCCTCGCCCAGGTCGTGAGCTCGTCGGGTGAGATCGTCGCCGCGTCGAAGAACATCCGCGACGACCCGCGGATGTCGAGGCTCGTCCCCGGGCGCTCGGGAACCGCGTTGACCACGGTTCAGAACTACCCGGAAGCGGACCACCCGCTGCGGGTCGTCGCGCGGCGAGTGCACCACCGCGGCCAGGCCTACATCGTGTACGTCGCGGCCAGCCTCGCTCCGGTCACACGAAGCACCGACAGCCTCGAGCAGCTCCTCGCGATCGGCCTGCCGTTCCTCGCGCTGCTCGCCGGCCTTCTCGCGTGGATCGCCGTGAGCCTCGCCCTCCGGCCGGTCGAGTCCATCCGGCGCGAGGTGGAGTCGATCAGCGGGGAGGTCCTCCACCGGAGGGTCCCGGAGCCCGCAGTGCACGACGAGATCGGTCGGCTGGCCCACACCATGAACGCGATGCTCGCCCGGCTCGAGGTGGCAACGGATCGGCAACGACGCTTCGTGGCCGACGCGAGTCACGAGCTGCGGAGCCCACTCACCGGGATCCGCACCGAGCTCGAGGTGGACCTTGCGCATCCGGAGCGCGTGGATTGGCCCGCGGTCGGCCAGGAGATCCTCGAAGACGCGATCAGGTTGCAGCGCCTGGTCGACGACCTGCTCGTCCTCGCCGCGTCGGACGCGTCGCCGGCGGACGAATCCCGCCGCGACGCGGTGGACCTCGACGAGATCGTGCTCGCGGAGGCGCGCCGCGCCCGCAACCGGACGGCGATCCCGATCGACACGCATGCAGTCTCCGGCGCGCAGGTGGACGGCCACGCCGACCAGCTCGGGCGCGTGGTGCGCAACCTCTTGGACAACGCGGCCCGTTACGCGGCCTCACAGATCACCGTGACGCTCGCCGAGTCGGATGGTGATGCCCTGCTGACCGTGGCCGACGACGGGCCGGGCGTACCTCCGGCCGAGCGCGAGCGCATCTTCGAGCGCTTCGCCCGCCACGACGCGGGCCGGAGCCGCAGCGCCGGTGGCACCGGCCTCGGCCTGGCCATCAGCCGGGAGATCGTCACCGCCCACGGCGGGACGATCACCCTGGGTCCGGGCCCGGGCGCGCACTTCTCGATCCGGCTCCCCATCTCCGCCGCCGTGGGCTGAACCCGCGTTCAGCGAGGATTCAGGGTCAGCCCGGCACTCTGGGCTCATGGAGCCGACCAGCGCTCGAACGCACGACCGCCGGCGCTGGTTGAGCCGCGGCGCGCTGGTCGTCGCCGTGACCGCGACGACGGTCGTGATCGGGAAGAGCACCGCGCTGTCCAACCCGGAGCACGTCGGACTGGTCGTCCTCGCGTGCGCGGGCTACCTGGCGATGCTCGCCTGCGACCGCCGCTGGGGCGGTCTCACCATCGGGCTGGTGGTCTCGGGCGCGGCCGCCACCGCTGCAGTCGCGCTGAGCGTGCCGGCCCACTTCACCGGCGACCTGTGGTCCTACGCGATGTACGGCCGGATCCTCGCCGCGCACCACGCCAGTCCCTACACCCATCTGCCCGCGAGCTTCCCGAGGGACCCGATCCTCTCCCACGTCGGCCGAACATGGCGGCACACGCCGTCGGTGTACGGACCGCTCTTCACCATCTTCTCGGGTGGAGCTGCCCTCGCGCTCGGTGCTGCGGCGCAGGCCACGCGCGTCTTCTACCAGCTCGTCGCGATCGCGGCTCTCGCCGGTGCGGCGACCCTCGTCTGGCAGCGAACCCGCTCGCCGGGCGCGGTCGCGTTCCTCACGCTCCATCCGATGATCGCGATGTTCATCGTGAACGGCGCTCGCAACGACATCCTCGTCGGCCTGGCGGTGCTGGCTGCGGTGGTCCTCGCCGAACGGGCGCACCCGGTCGGTGGAGGTGTCGTTGCCGGCCTCGGTGCGCTGGTGAAGCTGACCGGCGTCGTCGGCCTGGCCGCGCTGATCGTCACCGCGCTCGCGCGCGGCGACCGGCGCAGCGCTTCCCGCCTGGGAATCGGGGGTGGAGGCGTGATGGCGCTCGGGTACCTGCTCGCCGGTCCCACCGCGTTGTTCACACCGATGCAGACCGCCGGCGCGCTCTTCTCCCGCGGGTCGTCCTGGGCGCTCGCGCCGAGCCTCGGGTTGCCGCTTCCGGGCGCGCACCTCGCGCTCGCGGTGCTCGGCGTGCTCGTCCTCGCCGTGCTGGTCCGCCACGCACGCGGTCCCGCGCACGAAGCCGTCGCCGGTTCGCTGTCGATGCTGGCGCTCGGCGCCTCCTGGGCGCTGCCCGGCTACATGGCGTGGGGACTCCCCACTGCGGCCCTCGACCATCGCTCGCGCCTGGCCCGGATCTGCGCCGGCGGCGGGATCGTGCTCCTCGTCACCTACGAGGTGCTCCGCCACCCGTTCACCGATGGCGCCCTCCTGCTGCACACCGCGCTCGTCGCGGGCCCGCTGATCATGGTGGCGCTGATCATCGGGCTCCTCTCCACCCGCGCTACTCCACCTCCCCGAAGGAGCCTCCCCATGTTCGACCTCGATCCTCGCCCGAACCCGGTGCTCGCACCGCCCACCGGCAATGGGACGCTCATCGTCCTTCCCACGCTCAACGAGGCGCCCAACATCGCCAAGGTGCTGGGCCGGGTTCGTCGCGCGGCCCCCGCCGCGCACGTGCTCGTCGTCGACGACGGCAGCGACGACGGCACCCCCGAGCTCGTCGAGTCACTCGCGGCGTCGCTCGGCCAGATCCGGGTGGCCCGCCGGACCGGGCCGCGCGGTCTCGGACCGGCGTACCGGTTCGGGTTCGCCCGCGGCCTCGACGAGGGCTTCGACACGCTGGTGGAGATGGATGCCGATCTGTCGCACGATCCGGTTGATCTCCCTGTCCTCATCGACGCGGTGACGATGGGTGCCGATCTCGCGATCGGATCCCGCTACACGGACGGTGGGCTCACGGTCGGATGGCCCGCGCACCGCGAGGCGCTCTCCCGGGCGGGCGGCTGGTACGCCCGGCACCTCCTGGGCAGCTCGGTGCGCGACATCACCTCCGGCTTCCGCGCGTACCGGGCCGACCTCCTGCGCGCCATCGATCTCGAGACGGTCACATCGACGGGCTACGGCTTCCAGATCGAGATGACGCACCGCGCCGACCAGGTCGGGGCCACCATCGCCGAGGTGCCGATCGTGTTTCGGGAACGCAGCGCCGGTGCGTCGAAGATGTCGCCCGGGATCGCGCTCGAAGCACTGATGATGGTCACCCGCACCGCGCTGCGGGATCGACGGCGCCATGCAGGGGCACCGGCATCGACGCCGATCGCGGTGGGTGCCCGGTGACCACCATCTCGATGGTGGTCCCGGGCCCGTCGGCATCGCGGACTCGTGGGCCGTGCACGCGCACCTTGGAGGCCCGCTGCAGCTCGGCGCGGTCCTCGCCGGGCACCTCGGTGGGTTCGGCCTCCTGTGGGTGGCCCAGTTCGTGATCCTCGATCGGGTGCTGTTCACCGGCTCCCACAACGGGGCGGGAGCGCCCCGGACGGCCCCCGCTACCGCCCTCCGCACCAACTGACGGTGGAGCCTGTCCCAGGGTCTCGGGACCCTCCGTCCCTGGGAACCGCGCACACCTGAGAGCTGATCGGAGTCGGCGTCGAGCCGGGGAACCGCATCGGCCGGCTACACCCCGTCGGCAGCTGCCTGGAGCGCGGCGACGTCGACCTTCTTCATGCCGAGCATCGCCTGCATGGCCCGCCGCGCGCGTTCCTGATCCGGGTCGCCCAGCACCTCCGCCATCCCGCCGGGCAC
>JADGON010000271.1 GCA_017882945.1 Acidimicrobiia bacterium
ACCGGAGATCCTCGCTCTCGCTCGCCGATCGCATCGTCGTCGTCGACCACGGACGCGTGGTGGACGAGGGCTCCCACGACGAGCTCATGTCCCGCTGCCTCGTGTACCGCAACCTCCTCGCGGGTCCGGGCGACGACCTCGAAGGCACCCACCTCGAGGATGCCGCCGCGACTGCGGCGGCCATCGACGACCGGATCGCGGCACAGCCGAATGCCGACGGGATCACCCCCGCGGCGTGGCGAGCCCGTCCCGGAGCCGCGCCGGTCACGACCGCGGCCGCACCCATGGCCGCGGCTCCGGTCGGTCGGGGTGGCATGGGTGGCCCGATGGGCATGGGGCCCGCGCTCGCGCCGACCCCCGAGCTCATGGAGAAGGTCGCCGCGCTGCCACCCGCGGCCGACGAGCCCGAGGTGGACGTCGAGGCGCAGACCCGGCTCGAGACGCCGTTCCGGTTCGGCCGCTTCCTGCGTCCGTTCCGGCTCCCGCTCGTCGCGGGATTGATCCTCGTCGCACTCGACGGACTCGCCACGCTCGCGGGACCGTGGTTGATCCGGTTCGGCATCAATGAAGGCGTGGCCAAGGACGCGACGGGCGCGCTCTGGGCCGCGTCGATCGCCTTCCTCGCGATCACCCTGGCCGACTGGTGGGTGATGTGGGCGCAGACGCGGGTCATGGGCCGCACCTCCGAGCGGATGCTCTTCGCGCTGCGGGTGAAGCTCTTCGCCCACCTCCAGCGCCTCGGCATCGACTACTTCGAGCGCGAGATGGCGGGCCGGGTCATGACGAGGATGACCACGGACATCGACTCGCTCTCGCAGTTCCTCCAGACGGGTTTGGTCACCGCGCTCGTCAACGGGATCACGCTCGTCGGCGTCGCGGTGGCGCTCGTGTTCATGAACTGGGAGCTCGCGCTCGCGACCTCGCTCGTGCTGCCCCCGTTGATCGCGGCGACCATCTGGTTCCAGCGCCAGTCGAGCCGGGCCTACGACCGCGCCCGAGAGCACATCGCCGCGGTGAACGCGAACTTGCAGGAAGGCCTCTCCGGCGTGCGGGTCTCTCAGGCGTACGTGCGCGAGGGGACGAACCAGGCCGAGTTCGAAGGTGTCGCTCGCGGCTACCTCGACGCGCGGCTCGGGGCCCAGAAGCTCGTCGCGATGTACTTCCCGTTCGTCGAGATGCTCTCGGAGCTCGCCGCCGCGCTCGTCCTCGGCGTCGGCAGCGTCCTGCTGACGGACAACACGCTCCAGGCCGGCACGCTCATCGCGTTCCTGCTCTACCTCGACCTCTTCTTCAGCCCGATCCAGCAGCTGAGCCAGACGTTCGACGCCTACCAGCAGGCGCGGGTCTCGCTGAACCGGGTCGAGGAGCTGCTCGAGCGCGAAACGTCCGTCCCGCCGGCGGACCACCCCGTCTTCCCCGAAGAGATCCGCGGCGAAGTCGTGTTCGACGATGTCGTGTTCCGCTACCCGCAGACCACGACCGACGCCCTCCGCGCCGTGCGGTTCCGCATTCCGGCCGGCGAGACCGTCGCGCTCGTCGGCGAGACCGGAGCGGGCAAGTCCACCGTGCTCAAGCTGGTCGCCCGCTTCTACGACCCGAGCGAGGGCCAGGTCCTCGTCGACGGCGTCGCAGTGGACCAGTACGACGGAGCCGCCTATCACGGCCACCTCGGGATCGTGCCCCAGGAGGCCTACCTCTTCTCGGGCACGATCCGGGACAACATCGCGTTCGGTCGGGCGGACGCGACCGACGCCGAGGTCGAGGCCGCGGCCCGGGCCGTGAGCGCGCACGACTTCATCGCCGAGCTGCCCGGCGGCTACCTCACCCACGTCAGCGAGCGCGGCCGTTCACTCTCCTCGGGCCAGCGCCAGCTCATCGCCCTCGCCCGCGCCCATCTCGTCGACCCGGCGATCCTCCTGCTCGACGAGGCGACCTCGAACCTCGACCTCGCGACCGAAGCCCGGGTCACTGCGGCGATGCGCATCGCGGCGGTGGGCCGGACCACGATCCTCATCGCCCACCGACTGCAGACGGCCCGGCTCGCGGATCGGATCCTCGTCGTGGACGGCGGTCAGATCGTCGAGGACGGATCCCATGAGTCCCTGCTCGCGCACGGTGGCCGCTACGCGCGGCTCTGGGATGCCTCGACCGATGCCGCGCGCAGGTCGACGGTCGTGGCAACCGGGCGTGGCTTGCACCCGAGCGCGTGACAAGGCATTGTCTCCTGATCTGACGGGGCGTCAGATCACGTCGAGGCGCAACGTCTCGTCGACAGATCGAAGGCCTTGAGGCCTGAGGGGGGACTGTGAGGCGATTCCGGTGGCTGGCGTTGGTGCTCGCGTTGGCGATGATCGCGGCCGCGTGCAGTCGGAGCGACAGCAAGAGCAGCTCCAACAGCACGACCTCCACGAGCGGAGGCTCCGTCACCACGACGAGTGCGGACTTCGGCACCCTGAAGGATGTCTGTCAGCCCGGCAAGCCCTCCGGCTCCCCGGCGCAGGGCGTGACGCCGACCGAGATCAAGCTCGCGACGTTCTCGGACGTCGGGTTTGCCGGTCGGCCGGGCCTCGACCAGGAGTTCTTCGACACCGCGGACGTGTTCTCGAAGTGGTGCAACGACCACGGCGGGATCAACGGGCGCAAGATCGTCGTCGACAAGCGTGACGCGGCACTGACCCAGACCAAGGCACAGATGACCACCTCGTGCGCCGAGGACTTCATGACGGTGGGTGGCGGCGCCGTCCTCGACCAGGACGGGGTGAAGACCCGGCTCGGCTGCGTGATGCCCGACATCGCGGGGTTCGTGGTCAGCCCCGAGGCCCGCGGCGCGGATCTCGTGGTCCAGCCGGTCCCGAACGACCTGAAGACCCAGCCGCTCGGCGACCTCAAGTGGCTCCAGAAGAAGTTCCCGGACGGGGCCAAGAACTTCGGCATCCTCACCGGTGACGTGGCGACGACGAGGATCGTGGCCGACCAGAGCAAGGAGCTCACCGACTCGCTCGGCTGGAAGAAGGTCTACGACGACGTCTACCCGTCGCTCGGCCCGTCGGACTGGACCCCGTACGCGCAGGCGCTCAAGAGCGCGGGGGTCAAGGGTCTGATCTGGATCGGTGAGCCCGAGTTCCTCGCCAAGCTGATGCAGGCGATGCAGAACATCGGCTACTCCCCCGAGTTCATCCGCACGGACGCGAACCACTACGACCAGAAGCTCATCCAGAACGGTGGCGCGGCGATCAAGAACAACGTCTACATCCGGAGCGTCTTCTTCCCGTTCGAGGAGGCGAAGGCCGGTACCGCGACCAAGGAGTACCTCGACGCCTTCGCGAAGTACCTCCCGAGCGGCAAGAACAAGACCTACCTCGGCCTCCAGGCGTTCTCGGCCTGGCTCCTCTTTGCCCAGGCGGCGAAGGAGTGCGGCAACGACGTGACGCGCAAGTGCGTCTACGACAACGCCAAGAAGGTCAAGGAGTGGACGGGCGGCGGCCTGCACGCGAAGCAGAACCCCTCGACGGGCGAAGCGGCCACCTGCTTCACCATCGAGCAGGCCACACCGACCGGCTTCAAGACGCCGAACGTGGTGCCCAACGACGGCATCTTCAACTGCGATCCCAAGAACGTGTACGTCCTGAAGAAGAACTACGGCACGGGAGTCACCCTGGCCGACGTCGGCAAGAGCATGTCGGACCTGAAGTAACCCGAGTCGCGGGAAGGCGCTCGTCGCCTTCCCGCGGTTCCCGCATCGGAGCTTCGGGGCCGACGGGGAGACCGTGGACAAGTTCCTGACCTTCACGATTGTCGGCCTGACGATCGCGGCGATCTACGCCGTGATCGCCAGCGGCCTCGTGCTCACCTACACGACGACCGGCATCTTCAACTTCGCGCACGGCGCGGCGGGGATGCTCTTCGCCTTCACGTATTGGCAGCTGCGCTTCGACTGGGGCTGGCCGGCTCCCGTCGCGCTCTTCGTCGTCCTCTTCATCCTGGCCCCGCTCTTCGGCGTCCTGCTCGAAGCGGTCATCATGCGCGGCCTGGAGGGAACGACCGAGACGGTCAAGCTCGTCGTGTCGATCTCGTTGCTGCTGTTCATGATCGGTCTGGCCCAGCTGATCTGGAAGCCCGGCATCAGCCGCCCGATGGACAACTTCTACGCCCAGAACCCGCCCATCAACCTCGGGCCCACGACGATCACCATCCACCAGGCCATCACCATCGGCATCGCGATCGCCGTCGCCATCACCCTGCGGCTCGTGCTGACCCGGCTCCGGATCGGCATCGCGATGCGCGCGGCCGTCGACGACCGGCCGCTGTCGATGCTGAACGGCGCGAGGCCGAACCGGGTGTCGATGCTCGCCTGGGCCATGGGCACCTCGCTCGCCGCACTCGGCGGCATCCTCATCGCCCCGGGGATCGCCCTCGACGCGCCGTCGCTGTCACTGCTCATCGTCAGCGCGTATGCCGCCGCGATCTTCGGGCGCCTGCGGAGCCTGCCGCTCACGTTCCTCGGCGCCATCGTGGTGGGCTGCGCGGAGGGCTACCTCTCGGGCTACCTGCCCCAGAACCAGTACCTCAGCGGGTTGCGGCTCGCGATCCCGGCGATCATCCTGTTCATCGTCCTGCTCGTGCTCCCGAACCCGCGCCTGCGCGGGCGCATGACCCGGAGCCGCGAGTTCTTCCCGACACCCACGATCCAGGGCGCGCTGTACTTCGCCGCGGCGGTCGTCGTCATCGGAGTGATCTGCGCCACCACGATGACCGATCCCGACCTCATCACCTACGGCAAGGTCTTCTCGATCGGGATCGTCGCGCTCTCGCTGGTGCCGCTCGTCGGCTACTCCGGGCAGATCTCGCTCTGCCAGCTCAGCTTCGCCGGCATCGGCGCGATCGTCGTCGCGCATCTCGGTCATGGCGGTGATCCGCTCGCGATCGTCTGGGCGGTCCTCATCGCGGCTGCGGTCGGCGCGCTCGTCGCACTACCGGCGCTGCGACTGTCGGGGATCTACCTCGCGCTCGGCACCGCCGCGTTCGCGGTCACCCTCGACCGGTGGGTCTTCACGCTCCCGCGCCTCACCGTGTTCGGTCTGTTCGACGTGAACCTGTTCGAGTCCGGTTCGGTCAGTGTCGACCCGTTGAAGTTCCTCGGCACCACGTTCGACGATCCGGGCTCGCAGATGATCATGACCGCAGTCGCGTTCGCGCTCGTGTCGCTGCTCGTGATCGCGATCCGTCGGGGCCGGCTCGGTCGGCGCCTGCTCGCCATGAAGGACAGCGAAGCCGCGTGCGCGACGCTCGGCCTGAACCTCCTCGGCACGAAGCTCACGGTGTTCGCGCTCTCGGCCGGCATCGCCGGTCTCGGCGGCGCGCTCTACGCGACCCAGCTCACGTCGATCACACCGAACAACTTCGACCTAGTCAGCAGCCTCCAGATCTTCGCCCTGACGGTGGTCGGCGGCATCGGGGCGGTAGGCGGCGCGCTCATCGGTGCGGCGTCGCTGCTCGTGCTGCTCCCGCTCATCGCGACGCTCCTTCCCTCGATTGCCCGCTGGGTCGTGCTCTTCCCCGGCGGTGCCGGCATCGCGCTCGGACGCAACCCGAACGGCGCGGTCCACGACATACGCGAGGGCTTCGCGCCGCTCATCACGTCCCGCAAGATGATGGCGGCGATGACGATCGGCCTCGCCGCGGTCTACGCGCTTCGGCTCGCCGACGTCATCACGAACTGGCCGTTCGTGTTGATCTCGCTCGCCGTCATCGTCGCGGTGACGATCGTCGCCAACCTGACCCAGCCCCGGGTCGTCGAAGCCGCCGCCGGCGTGTCCGAAGCCGAGCTCGCCGACGTTCCGCTCGAATGGCGGGGCATCGACCGGGCGTGGACCGAGGCGGACCGCGACGAACTCGACCGCCGGGTCGGCATGAGCGAGGCGGAACTCCATGGCGTCGCTTGAGGTCCGTGACATCACTGTCCGGTTCGGCGGCAACGTCGCGCTGGACCAGGTCAGCATCGCGACGGAACCCGGCAGCATCACCGGGCTCATCGGGCCGAACGGTGCGGGGAAGACCACCCTCTTCAACGTCATCACCGGCCTGCTGCCGCCCAGCTCCGGCCGGGTGATCCTCGATGGCCGGGACATCACCGGCCTCAGCCCGACCAAGCGCGCCCGCCTGGGGCTGGCCCGGACGTTCCAGCGGCTCGAGCTCTTCAGCCTGCTGACCGTCCGCGAGAACATCCGCGTCGCGGCGGACATCCGGCGCGGGTACTCGAAGGACAAGGACAACCCGGCCGAGATCGTCGAGGCGATCATCGATCGCGTCGGTCTGCGCGAGATCGCCGAAGAGCGCGTGGACAGGCTGCCGACCGGACAGTGCCGACTCGTCGAGCTCGGTCGCTCGCTGGCCACCAAGCCCAAGGTGCTGCTGCTCGACGAGCCCGCTTCGGGTCAGGACGAGACGGAGACCGAGCTGTTCGCCACGCTCCTGCAGCAGCTCGCAGCCGACGGCACCGTCGTGCTCCTCGTCGAGCACGACGTGCAGCTCGTGATGAACATCTGCAAGTCCGTGCACGTGCTCGACTTCGGCCAGATCATCGCAGTCGGCTCGCCGTCGGAGATCCAGACCAACGAGGCCGTGCTCGCGGCCTACCTCGGCACCGGGGCGACCACCCCGTGAACGTCCTCGAGCTCCGTGGCATCCACGCCGCCTACGACCGCATCGACGTCCTGTTCGGCGTCGACCTCGAGGTTCCCGAGTCGAGTGTCGTCGCGCTGCTCGGGCCCAACGGCGCGGGCAAGAGCACGGCGCTGCGGGTCGCGGCCGGATTGCACGCGCCGAGCTCGGGCGACGTGCTCGTCGCGGGACGACGCGTCAACGGCGTGCGCCCCGAGGAGCTCGCGCGGCGCGGGTTGTGCCTGATCCCGGAGGGCCGCGGCATCTTTCCGAACCTCACCGTCCGGGAGAACCTCCGGATGATGAGCTACACCGGCACTTCCGAAGCCGTGATCGACGAACGGGCGTTCCTCCGCTTCCCCCGGCTCAAGGAGCGGTTCACGCAGACGGCCGGCACGCTGAGCGGTGGTGAGCAGCAGATGCTGGCCATGGCCCGCGGCCTGGCGACGGATCCGGCCCTGCTCATCCTCGACGAGCTGTCCATGGGACTGGCCCCGATCATCGTCGAAGAGCTGTACGAGATCGTGGCCCAGGTGGCCCGCGAAGGGGTCTCGATCCTCGTGGTCGAGCAGTTCGCGAGCACAGTTCTCGGCGTGGCCGACTTCGCAGCCATTATCGTGCACGGCCGGATCGCTCGCGCGGGTCGACCGGCCGAGTTGCGAGACGATTTGTCCAAGGCCTATCTGGGGGCATGACGGGGGCGGCATGATCGAGAGCCATGAGCGGGTCGAGCAGTTCAAGCAGGAGATCGGGGACATGAAGGTCCGCGACCCCGCGACCGGACGCGACCGCGTGTTTCTCCGGGTCGGGATCGCCCTGATGGCGGTCGGGCTGGGTGTCGCCATCGCGGCGTACTTCATGTCGCACGGGACCTCCAACCCGTTGACCCAGAACGACGCTGTCGTGCTGGCCATCGCGGGACTCACCTCTGCGGTCGTCGGTGGTGCGTTGTTCCTGCGGTACTCGCTCGCCAGCTTCATGCGGTTCTGGCTCGCCCGGTTCATCTACGAGCAGCAGGCTCAGACCGACCGGGTCGTGGAGAAGCTCGGCCGGTAGAGAGACCGCCGTCGACTCCTGGCGTGACCGAACGACTCCGGGCGTGACCGATCGGCCGACGGGGATCCTCAGAGGGACCGCCGTCGGCCGCCGTCGACTCCGGGCGTGACCGATCGGCCGACGGGGATCCTCAGAGGGACCGCCGTCGGCCGCCGTCGACTCCGGGCGTGACCGATCGGCCGACGGGGATCCTCAGAGGGACGCCAGGCGGCGGATGGCTTCGTCGAGCACCTCGGGCCGCTTGCAGAAGGTGAACCGCACCAACGAGCGGCCGGCTTCCTCGTCGTCGTAGAAGACGACGTTCGGGACCGCGACCACGCCACAGCGGTCGGGCAGCGCGCGGCAGAAGGCCATGCCGTCGTCCTCGCCCAGCGATCTGATGTCGGTCGTCACGAAGTAAGTCCCCGCCGGGCGGAAGACCGTGAAGCCCGCGGCCGCGAGCCCGTCACAGAGCTGGTCCCGGCGCCGCGCGAGGTCAGTGCCGAGCGCCACGATCATCGCGTCGGGCAGCGCGAGCGCCGTCGCAATCGCGTACTGGAAGGGCGCGCCGTTCACGTAGGTGAGGAACTGCTTGACGGTTCGCACCGCGTTGAGCAGCGGCGGTGACGCGCAGACCCATCCGATCTTCCAGCCGGTGAACGAGAACGTCTTGCCGGCCGAGGAGATCGTGACCGTCCGGTCCCGCATGCCGGGGAACGTGGCCAGGGGCAGATGCTCGCCATCGAAGACGAGGTGCTCGTAGACCTCGTCGGTAACGGCGACGAGGTCGTGCTCGCAACAGATCTCCGCGATGGTCGTCAGCTCGCTGCGGGAGAACACCTTGCCCGTGGGGTTGTGTGGCGAGTTGAGCAGCAGCAGCCGGGCGCGCGGTGTGAGCACCGCCCGGAGCGCGGCCGGGTCGAAGTGGTAGTCCGGCGGATGGAGGGTCACGACCTTGCGCTGGGCCCCGGCCATCGCGGTGCACGCGGCGTACGAGTCGTAGTACGGCTCGAACGTCACCACCTCGTCGCCCTCTTCGCAGAGCGCGAGCAACGAAGCCGCGATCGCCTCCGTCGCACCCGCGGTCACCAGCACCTCGGTGTCCGGGTCGAAGTCGAGGCCGTACCAGTGCCGTTGATGGTCGGCGATCGCGTGGCGCAGCTCGGGGATGCCGATCCCCGGCGGGTACTGGTTGTGCCCCGCTCGGATCGCGGCGATCGCCGCCTCCGCGATCACCCCTGGGCCGTCCGTGTCGGGGAAGCCCTGACCCAGATTGACGGAGCCCGTCCGCTGCGCCAGCGCGGACATCTCGGCGAAGATCGTCGTGCCGAAGCCCTGGAGCCGCGACGTCAGGTACGGAACCCGATCGCTCATTGTGCAGGAGCGGTGCCTCGCAACCGCGCGAACAAGACCCACGCCAGTCGCCAGCCGGACGTGATCAGGCCGAGGAACACGAACGCGACGATGCTGAAGACCGAGAACCACGGCCGGCCGGTGAAGGTCGCGCGCAGCACCGCGTCGATGAACACGCCGATCGCCAGCGTCCCGAGCAGGCGCAGCCAGGACCGATCGGCCCGCGTGTAGAGCCGCGTGGCGAGCGCGCCGATCCCCCAGCCGACGACGAGCGGCCAGAGGACGGTCAGGTACCAGATCAGGCCGGTGCTCTCGAGGTTGTGCTGATCGCGACCGATGGTCACGAACACGACGAGGACGACGGCGTCGAGCAGCGGGCCGAGCCGGCGGTACCAGAGCGTGTTCATGACCGCAGTCTCGCGCGCGGGCTCCCCGCTTATCCGACGCCGCCGACGATGTTCTTGGCCGGGTACTTGGCGAACGTGCGGATGTGATTCACGATGCCCGACTGGAAGGCTTCGAGGTACGCGAGCTTGCGGACCATGTAGCTGCGCGTCTCCTTGGGATCCAGATAGAGGTTGTAGAGCCGACCGTAGGTGTACTTCTGCGTCACCCCGCTGAACCCACCGATGTTCATCACGTCGTGGTCGTCGTCGGACGTCGACGCCAGCATGAACTTCCACTCCGCGACCCGGACCGCCGAGAACGTCGAGCCGAGCCAGTAGAAGAGGTACTTCCGGTTGGACTCGGCATCCGCCCCGAGGAAGAACGACGTCTGGTCCACGCCGTCGATGTAGCGGTCGGAGGGGAGCGAGGCCTCGGCGCCGGCCAGATGCAGCAGCGTCGGGAACCAGTCCATCAGCGAGAAGAGCCCGTCCGACGCCCGGTCGGCGTCGATCATCCCCGGCCACGAGACGATTCCCGGGACGCGCTGACCGCCTTCCCAGGTCGAGCCCTTCGAGCTGCGGAACGGCGAGTACGCCGCGTCCGGCCAGGTCTCCATCTCCGGGCCGTTGTCGGAGGTGACGAAGACGATCGTGTGCTCGAGCTGGCCCGTCGCCTCGAGCTCCGCGACCAGCCGGCCGACGATGTCGTCGAGCTCGATGATCGTGTCCTTGTACGGGTGCTTGGCGGGCGACGAACCGAGGAAGCGCTCGTGCGGGTAGTTGTCGAAGTGCGCACCACGAGTGCAGTGGTAGAGGAACCAGGGCTGCTCGCTGCCACCCATCCGGCGGAGGAAGTCGAGCGAGTACTCGGCCCACTTGTCGTCGAGCAGTGAGAGCACCGGGATCGTGACCTCTTCGACGTTCTCGAGCTGCTCGCCCGCCTTCGCGTGCACGAAGCACTTGTTGAACGGCTGGTTCTCGATCCAGCGCGTCCGCTCCTCGCTGTAGGCGACCTCGGGGAAGAAGTACGGGTCCCGCCACTCCGTGTACATGTCCGAGACGCTGAGGAATCCGTAGAAGTCGTCGAATCCGACGTTCTGGGGCTGGGACTCCTCGTTCTCACCCATGTGCCACTTCCCCACGGCCTGGGTCGCGTAGCCCGCATCGGCCAGGAGCTGGGCGATCGTGACCTCCCCCTGCAGGCCGCCCGCTTCGCCGTACATCGGCGGCCGCATCAAGCCGTGGCGCATCGGGAGGCGGCCCGTCATCAGCGACGCGCGTGACGGGGTGCACGACGGCTCCGAATAGCACGACGTAAGCAACAACCCTTGGCGCGCGAGGCGATCGAGGTTCGGCGTGGGTGCGCCGACGGCAACGCCGCCGCCGTAACAGCCGAAGTCGCCCCAGCCGACGTCGTCGAAGACGATCATCAGCACGTTCGGTCGCTTGCCATCGCGGCCGAACTCCGCCAGCCGATCCGCCGCGACGCGCTCCTGGTCCGCGTGGACGAACCGGGGTTCGAGGTGCTCCGCGCCGCGCACGGTGTCGGTGACGATCGGGTCGTGGGGCATCGGTGCTCTCCTCGGATTCCCTCGGGGTCGGCGAATGGTCGTCGGGGCCTCCATGGCCCGTCAAACGCCTCCTGTGGTGCAGCATGACGGTGTGCTCCTGCAGGATCTGCTCGACCGCTCGGCCCGACGCGCGCCAGATGCACTCGCGCTCGTCACCGATGCCGGCATGCAGACGTTCGCCGAGCTCGCCGATCGGGTGGCTCGCGTCGCAGCAGGGATCTCCGGCCTGACCGTGCTCGGCGATCGGGTGGCGATCCTGGCCGAGAACCGGGCCGAGTACGTCGAGTGCTACTACGCGGTCCCCCGAGCCGGATGCCTGCTCGTCCCGCTCAACCAGCGGTTGCACCCCACCGAATGGGTCGGCACGCTGGAGCGCTCGGGCGCGCAGGTCCTGATCGCAGAGTCGGAGCTGCTCGAGCGGCTCGGCGTCGATCGGGCGCGGCGCGCGGGGATCGAGACCGTCGTCGGTCTCGACGAGCGGGCCGACTGCACCTACGCGGACCTGGTGGCTCGATCCTCCCCACCGGCGCACGAAGGCCGCCCCGGCGACGTCACGTGGTTGATCGGCACGAGCGGCACGACCGGCGCGCCAAAGCTCGCAATGCTGACCCACGAGAGCCTGCTCGCGGCCGTCGATGCCACGCTCGTCGCCCGTCCGGTGCACGAGCACGACGTGTTCTGCACCCCGTTCCCGCTGTGCCACGTTGCGGGCTACAACGTGTTCGGCGTTCATCAGATGGGCCGACCGGTGGTGCTGATGCGACGCTTCGATGCGGCGCACCTGCTCGAGCTCATCGTCGAGCACGGCGTCACCCTGCTGTCGCTCGCACCCACGATGATCGCGATGCTGCTCGACGACCCGCGCACGAACGACGACGTGCTCGCGTCCGTGCGGACGATCGGGTACGGGGCATCCGCGATCCCGGCGCCGGTGCTGCGCGCCGCGGTGGCACGCTGGGACAGCGACCTCTCGCAGGGCTACGGCATGACCGAGCTGTCCGGGAACGCCGTGTTCCTCGGCCCGGACGAGCACCGGCGCGCGGCGGCCGGAGACGAGCGTCTGCTCGGCGCGGCAGGCTTCCCGGCCCCGGGGGTCGAGATCCGGCTCGACGAAGTGTCCCAGGAGATCCTCGTGCGCGCGCCGCAGGTGATGGCCGGGTACTGGCGCGAACCCGACGCCACCGCGGTGGCGCTCGCCGGCGGCTGGCTCCATACGGGTGACGTCGGGCGGCTCGACGAGGACGGGCTGCTCACGGTCGTCGACCGGACCAAGGATGTGATCGTGAGCGGCGGCGAGAACGTCGCGTCACGCGAGGTGGAAGCGGTGCTGCACACCCATCCGGCGGTCGCGGACGTCGCGGTGATCGGTCTCCCGGACCCACGCTGGGGCGAGCGGGTCGCGGCGGTCGTGGTGCAGCGAAACGGCGACTCGGTGACGGCCGAGGAGCTGGTCGCGCTCGCGCGCGCTCACCTCGCCGGGTTCAAGACCCCCCGGTCCGTGGAGTTCGTGGCCGAGCTGCCCCGCAACGCCGCCGGCAAGGTGCTCAAGCAGCAGTTGCGAGACCAGCTCGGCGAACGAGCGGCGGCCGAGAGGGACCCCGCCGTAGAGTGACCCGACCTCGCCCTGCCGGAGTGGCTGCCCATGTCTTCGGACCTCATTCGATCCCGTCCCGGCGCCTTCGACATCACGCCCGCCTCTGCGTCTTCCGCACTTCCCGTTGCCGACGACGTCTGGCTCTCACCCGGCCTGTCGAACAGCTACCTGGTCGTCACGTCCGAGGGCCGCGTCGTCATCAACACGGGGATGGGCTTCGAGTCCGGCCACCACCGGCGGCTGTACGACGAGGTCGATGACGGTCCGGTCCGCTACATCCTGCTCACCCAGGGTCACGTCGACCACGTGGGTGGCGTCGACACGTTCCGCGAACCCGGCACCCAGCTGATCGCACAGGCGAACAACGCGACCTGCCAGGCCGACGACGAGCGCATCCACCGCTTCCGCGTCCGCCGGAGTCGGCCTTACTGGGCGACCGCGATCGCGGCGGCAGACGCGTTCATGCGGAGCCAGCCCAAGGACGCGGCGATCCCAGCACAGTCGGTCCCTACCCCGGACGTGCTCTTCGACGATCGCTTCGCGTTCCAGCTCGGCGACACGCGCTTCGAGCTCATCTCCACGCCCGGTGGCGAGACCATCGACTCGACCGTCATCTGGCTCCCCGACCGCGGGATCGCGTTCGTCGGCAACGTCTTCAGCGCGTTGTTCGGACACTTCCCGAACCTCGTGACGTTGCGTGCCGACCGGCTGCGGTTCCCGCTCCCATTCGTCGAGGCGGTGCAGACGGTGATCGATCTCGAGCCCGAGATCCTGTGCACCGGCCACTTCGATCCGATCTCCGGCAAGGAGACGATCCGGACCGAGCTCGCGCGCGTCCGTGACGCAGTGCAGTACGTGAACGACGCGACCGTCGCGGGGATGAACGAGGGCAAGGACGTCTTCACGCTCATGCGCGAGATACGGCTGCCCGACGAGCTCGCGGTCGGCGAGGGCTACGGCAAGGTCTCATGGGGAGTGCGATCGATCTGGGAGGGCTACGCGGGTTGGTTCCACGCGCGGTCCACGAGGGAGCTGTACTCGGCTCCCCCGGATTCGGTCTGGCCGGAGGTCGTAGCGATGGCCGGTGGGCCCGACGTCATCGTCGCGGCGGCGGCCGCGCGCGTGGAGTCCGGTGACGCACTCGGCGCGATCGAGCTGTGCGAGATGGCACTCGCGTCCGATCGCGTCCACTCCGGCGCGCTCGAGACGTTCATCGCGGCCCACGAGCTCCTGCTCGAAGAGCACGGCAATGAGAACTTCTGGCTGGTCGGCTGGCTCAACCACCAGATCGCGACCGCACGGGGTGAGCTCGACTCGTGAGTGACGTCGTCACGCTCGACGAGGTGGTGAGCAAGGCCGCGGCCGGGACCGGCCTCGACGACTTCGGTGATCCCGCGTGGCAGGAAGGCCTCGAAGTGCTGCTCGACTCGGTCGCGCGGGAGGCCGCGCTGAACGAGATCGGGCGCACGATCCTGCGGAATTGGATCGACGAACGGCTCGTCAACCGGTTGCGGCTCGTGGACTGGCTCCGCCATCACCCCGAGGTGCAGACCGAGCAGATCCGGCGGCCACTGGTCGTCGTCGGCATGCTGCGCACCGGGAGCACCCTGCTCTGCGAGCTGCTCGCGTGCGACCCCGCCAACCGCCCGCTCATGAAGTGGGAAGGCCTGCAGGCGATCCCGCCGCCCGAGACCGCGACGTTCCACACCGATCCGCGCATCGCGACCGAGGTGGAGAAGCAGGTTGCCATCTACTCGATGGTCCCGCAGCTCAAGGCGGTGCACTGGGAACCGGGCGACGGCCCCACCGAGTGCGTGGCGCTGCTGACCCAGTCGTTCCGCGCCCAGGACTGGCACGGCCTGTTCCGCATCCCGTCCTACATCGAGTGGTTCCATGCCTGTGACATGCAGCCGGCCTACGACTACCACCGGCTCTCGCTGCAGGTGCTCCAGTCGCGCGCGCCGGGCCGGTGGTCGCTGAAGGCCCCGGGGCACCTGCTCGCGCTCGACCCGCTCGTGGCGACCTACCCCGACGCACGCCTCGTCGTCCTGCATCGCGATCCCGTACGCACGGTCGCGTCGAGCACGAGCCTGTCGGTCACCGCACGCCCCGACTCCCTCACGACCGCGAATCTCGACGGCTACTGGGGTCCGATGTGGGTCGACGTGCTCGGCACCATGGTGGATCGGCTGGTCGAGCATCGGGAGAGGTGCGGTGACGAGCGCTTCTTCGACCTGCACTACCGCGACCTCGCCGGCGATCCCGTCGGCGCCGTCAGTCGGATCTACGAGCACTTCGGCGAGACGCTCAGCCCGGAAGCGGAGGCACTGATGCAGGCGCATCTGGATGCGCACCCCCAGGGCAAGCACGGTACTCACGCGTACACGCTCGCGGACTTCGGCGTGGAGGAGCTCCTGGTGCGCGAACGGTTCTCGACGTACATCGAGCGCTTCGACGTGGAGCACGAAGCATGAGCTCGAATGATCGGCTCGCGCTCGCGTTCGTCGGGTGCGGTGCGATCGCCGAATGGCATCTGCACGCGATCAAGACGGGACTCCGCATCCAGGTCACCGCGGCGATCGACCCGGACCTCGACCGCGCTCGGG
>JADGON010000272.1 GCA_017882945.1 Acidimicrobiia bacterium
GCGGGTGCGCTGGCGGATGATGCGGCTCCCGGCGTCCTCAACTACGGGCCCGCGGAGGGCAGCGCGCGGCTACGCGCCGCGATCGTGGAGCGAATGACAGCGCTCGACGTTCCCAGCGAGCCCGACGAGATCGTCGTCACCACCGGTGCGACGCAGGCCCTGGATCTGCTCTGCAACGCGCTGCTCGACCCCGGCGACGTGGTCCTGGTCGAGCGCCCGACCTACGTGATCCCGCTGAAGCGATTCACGCTCGCCCAGGCCCGGCTGGTCTCCGTCCCGGGCGACGAGGACGGCCTCGACCCGACTGCGCTCGAAGCCGCTGTGCTCGAGCATCGCCCCAAGGTCATCTACACCATCCCGACATTCCAGAACCCCGCCGGCACGACGCTGACCGCCGAGCGACGTGAGGCCGTGGCGCAGATTGCCGAGCGTCACGGCGTGTGGGTGATCGAGGACGAGCCCTACCGCGAGCTCTACTACGACGGCGAGCCCGCGCCGGCGCCGATCGCCCGGCACGCGCGCGGGAGCGTCCTCTACATCGGGACGCTGGCCAAGACGGTGGCCCCGGGGCTGCGCGTCGGATGGGTGGTGGCGCCTGCCGAGATCGCGCGCGTGTTGGCTCCGATCAAGCAGGCGATAGACATGAGCACCTCGACGATCGACCAGGCCGCAGCGGCGATCTATCTCGAGGGGGTCGACTGGGAGCGGCGCACATCGGAGCTCCGCGCGGTGTATGCCACGCCGATGCGGGCAATGGTCGACAGCCTCGCCGAAGTGCTCCCCCAGGGGTCCGTCTTCACTCGCCCCAGGGGCGGGATCTTCGTGTGGGCGCAACTGGCGGACGGCTGGTCGACCAGCGCACTGCTGGAGCGCGCGGTGGAGCACGGCATGTTCTTCATGCCCGGGTCGGTCTTCTTCGCGGACGTCAACGATGACGTCTCGTTGAGACTGTCGATCTCCAACCACACGCCTGAGACAATCGCTGAGGGCATGGGGCGTCTGGCGGCGGCGATCGCTACCGCGCCCGCGCTCGCCCGATGACCACGATCACGGGACCGCACCGCGTCGCGCGCGAGCAGACCCGCGGGCGGTACCCCGACGACGCCGGTTTCGTCGAGCGCGACGGCGTAAGGGTTTTCTGGGAGCGCTTCGGTGAAGGCGACCCCACGATCCTGTTCCTGCCCAGCTGGTCGATTGTCCACTCCCGCGTCTGGAAGTGCCAGGCGCCGTACTTCGCCCGGTTTGGCACGGTGGTGACGTTCGACGGCCGCGGGAACGGCCGCTCCGATCGTCCAACGGCGTCCCAGGCGTACACAACGGAGCAGTTCGTCGCAGACGCTCTGGCCGTGATGGATGCGACACGGACCGAGCAGGCCTGGATCGTGTCGCTGTCGATGGGAGCGCCGCGGGCGCTGATGCTCGGGGCCGACCATGCGGACCGCGTCGAGGGCCTGGTGTTCATCGGCGCGGCGGTGCCGCTGGGGCCGACATCGGCACGGGCAAATGCGATTGCTTGGTTCGGTGAACGAAGGGAAACCTACGACGGCTGGGAGAAGTACAACCGCCACTACTGGCTCGAGCACTACGAGGATTTCGTGCAGTTCTTCATCGAGCGGATCTTCACCGAGCCGCACTCGACGAAGCAGATTGAGGACGGGGTCGCCTGGGGTCTCGAGACTGACGCGAAGACGCTGATTGCGAGCGCCCTCGCTCCCTCGCTCGACGAGGCCGCGGTCCGAGAGCTGGGGACGCGCATCGACAAGCCTGCGCTCGTCATCCACGGGACCGAAGACCAGGTCCGCTCCCATGGCTCCGGAGCGGCGCTCGCCGAGCTCTTGCATGCGCCGCTCGTCAGCTTGACGGGCTCCGGTCACGGCGCACCCGTTCGTGATCCTGTGAAGGTCAACCTGATCCTGCGGGACTTCATCAGGCCGCGGCCCGCGCGGACGTCGGCGTGGACGCGCGCGATGGCGCGAGCTCCCCGTGCGCTGTACATCTCCTCCCCGATCGGCCTGGGTCACGCGCAGCGGGATGTGGCGATCGCCAACGAGCTCCGAAAGCTCGTACCGGACCTCGAGATCGACTGGCTCGCCCAGGACCCGGTGACGCGCGTGCTGGAAGCGGAGGGGGAGCGGATTCACTGCGCGAGTGCCGAGCTCGTGAGCGAGTCTGGGCACTTCGAATCCGAGTCGGCGGAGCATGACCTGCACTGCTTCCAGGCCTGGCGGCGCATGGATGAGGTCCTCGTCTCGAACTTCATGGTCTTCCACGACCTCGTGGAGGCCGAGCCGTATGACCTGTGGATCGGCGACGAGGCTTGGGAACTCGATTACTTCCTGCACGAGAACCCGGAGCTGAAGCGCGCCGCCTACTGCTGGCTGACCGACTTCGTCGGGTGGCTGCCCATGCCCGACGGCGGAGAGCGCGAGGCGTTCCTCACCACCGACTACAACGCCGAGATGGTCGAGCACATCGACCGCTACCCACGGCTGCGCGACAGGGCGATCTTCGTGGGCAACCCCGAGGACGTCGTCCCCGACCGCCTCGGACCCGAGCTGCCACTGATCCGCGACTGGACCGAGCAGCATTTCGACTTCGCCGGCTATGTGACGGGCTTTGACCCACAAGCCGTCACCGACCGCGACGCGCTCCGCGCCGAGCTCGGCTACGCGCCCGACGAACGGGTGTGCATCGTCAGCGTCGGCGGCTCCGGCGTCGGCGCCGATTTGCTCCGCCGCGTGATCGACGCCCACCCGATCGCCGCCGGCCACGTACCCGGCCTGCGCACGATCGTCGTCGCCGGGCCCCGGATCG
Organism: Acidimicrobiia bacterium; assembly: GCA_017882945.1. Classification (GTDB taxonomy): domain Bacteria; phylum Actinomycetota; class Acidimicrobiia; order IMCC26256; family JAENVU01; genus Chersky-806. The sequence continues at coordinate 2,815 of JADGON010000272.1, forward strand.
ATCCCGAGTCGCTCCCCCGACACGAGGGCCTCGAAGTCGTCGGATTCGTGCACGACCTGTACCGGCACCTCGCCGCATGCGACCTCGCGGTCGTTCAGGGGGGGCTCACCACGGCGATGGAACTGACCGCCAACCGCAGGCCGTTCATCTACTTCCCGCTCAAGCACCACTTCGAGCAGAACTTCCACGTCCGCCACCGGCTCGAGCGCTACGGCGCGGGCCGGCGGATGGACTTCGACGATGCGCCCCCTTCGGCGATCGCCGACGCGATCGCCGAGGAGATCGGGCGCGA
>JADGON010000273.1 GCA_017882945.1 Acidimicrobiia bacterium
CCCAGCTTCGCGTGAGGGAGCGTGACGACGAGCGTGCCGTCGGACCGGTGGGTCATGTGCGCGGCGTCGAGCGCGCCGAGGTCGACTGACGCGTCGACCGTGCCGTAGCCGCTGTAGATCACCCGGGAACCGGCGATGGCCTCCGGGAGGATGCTCACGTTCTTCTGCACGTCGACCGTCACCGAGAACGTGCCCGATGAGGCGTTGTACGCGGACAGGTTTCGGAGCCGGTGCAGGATCACCGGGGCCGAGCGATCCGTGGTGCTGGTCGAGAAGAGGTTCCCCACGCGGAGCATTCCGCTCGCGAGTGCGAGACCGACGACGAGCAGCAGACCCACCACCGCCAGTGCCAGCACGCTGAACAGTGACGGCCGCCCCCTTCGTCCGCTGTCGACCCGTACGACCACTTCAGTCGGCTTGGGCGGCCTAGGCGCGGGTCGTTCCTCGGTCAGTGTGGCCACGTCGGTGCTCCTTGGTCCAGGGGCGCGCGGCGACAGCCGCAGTCCTGTCCAGAACGTCGCCGGCAGGTCCCGGGTTCCCCGTGTGACCAAGTGCACCGAACCCGTGCGGAACCGACCGCGCGGGCGCGCGTGCTTGCGTCGTCCCTCTCAAGAAGCCCTGGCCCCGGCTCTCGGCGATTCCGGGTCACGGTGTCGATTCGGGCGCGTACGTTCGTCGTTGGAGCAAGAGGTCACGACGAGCCGATGAGGTGGCGACGATGGACGACGCGAAGACGTGGGACCTGATCCACCGGGAGCGGGCGGCGATGGCCGACACCCTGGCGGCCCTCGAGCCCGATCAGTGGAAGGAGCCGGCGCTCTGCGACGGCTGGACGGTGCACATCACGGCCGGCCACATCTTGGTGGGTGCTGAGCAGACGCCCGCGAAGTTCATGAAGCGCATGGCGGCCAACGGGTTCCGCTTCAACCGGATGATGGATCGCGACTCGCGCCGCGCCGGCACGCTCGCGCCCGATGAGATCATCGAGCGTCTGCGGGCCACCACCTCGACGACCAACCGGCCACCCGCGCCGGTGATGACGATGCTCGGTGAGATCGTCGTGCACGGCGAGGACATCCGCCGCCCGTTGGGCATCACGAGCGACGTGACCCCCGAATCGGTCACCGCGTGCTTGGAGATGTACCAGGACGCGAGCTTCCCGGTGGGCACGAAGAAGCGCATCAACGGCCTGCGCCTCGTTGCGACCGATGTCGACTGGGCGCACGGCGCCGGTCCGGAAGTCACGGGCACCGGCCTTGCGCTCCTCACGACCATGACCGGACGCGCCGCCGGGTTGCGCGACCTCGATGGCGGCGGTCTCACCACGTTGAGCGAGCGGATGGCGCCGGCTTTGAAGTGACCCGGCATGGTCGGGCTCGACGCTGAGCGGAGTCGACGGGGCGCCGGGGCCGCCGTAGGTTGCCGGACAGCAGCGGCCGGTCTCGAGGAGCACGCATGACCCGTCTCGGATACCAGATCCCGAACTTCAACTACCCGGACGTCGCGCCCGCTGCGCTCTTCGACACGGTCGCTGCACAAGCCGCCGAGGCGGACCGGTCGGGGTTCGACACGGTGCTGCTGATGGACCACTTCTACCAGCTGCCGATGCTCGGAGATCCCGACGCCAACATGCTCGAGTGCTACACGACGCTGGGCGCGCTCGCGCGTGAGACGACGACCGTCCGCCTCGGCGCGCTCGTCACCGGGAACACGTACCGCAACCCGCCCACCCTGGCCAAGATCATCACGGCACTCGACGTGGTATCGGGCGGACGGGCCCAGCTCGGCATCGGAGCCGGTTGGTTCGAGCTCGAGCACGACTCACTCGGCTTCGAGTTCGGCACGTTCACCGACCGCTTCGAGAAGCTCGAAGAGGCGCTGCAGATCATCCTCCCGATGCTGCGCGACGAGCGACCGACGCTCGCGGGCAAGCACTACACCGTCAACAAGGCCATCAATCAGCCGGCACCGCTCTCTCGCGTCCCGATCATGATCGGCGGCGCCGGTGAGAAGAAGACGTTGCGCCTCGTCGCGCAGTACGCCGACGAATCGAACCTGACGTCTCCCGCCGAAGAGATCCCGCGCAAGCTCGACGCGCTGGCGGGGCACTGCGAGCGCCTCGGACGCGATCGTTCGGAGATCACGGTGACCCAGCACGTGAACGTGTGCATCGCGGAGACGCACGACGACGCGTACGAGGACATGGCGCGTTTCCTCGGTGCGCGCGGTCTCGATCTCTCCACGATGGAGCCGGAGCTCCGGGACCAGATCCTGGCCATGGTGATCTGGGGTGATCCAGACGAGGTGGGGGAGCGCCTGAGCAGCAACCTCGCGCTCGGGGTCGACGGCTTCACCTGCTCGCTCCCCGGCAACGGCTTCATCCCCGGACGGGTCGAGCTCCTCGGCCGGACCGCCACCAAGGTCCTCGGGTAGGAGACCCCGGTTCCTCAATGTTCCGGCCCCGACCGACCGAGGGGTCCGGCACGGGTGTACGGTCGACCCCAGGAGCGGCGGACAGATCGTTCTGCTGGTACAGCCACGATCGGTCGTCTCCTTGAGCTTGGCTCCTCCCACCACCCGTGGCGCACCGTTGCTGGTGTCGCGCCCGCCTGCCGAGGGTGAGCACAGCGGACCGCAGTTCTCGAAGCCCGCAATCCTGCGCGCGGTCGCGCGGCGAGGCCTCCCGAACGTCGTGGAAGCGACCGTCGTGCCCGCGATCCTCTTCTACGTGCTGGTCGTGACCGTGAGTGGGACTGCGGCGATGATCGGCGCGTTGGCCTGGGCGATGGTCGCAGTGCTCCGCCGGCTCGTCGCACACCAGCCGATTCCGTCGATCCTCATCTTGGGGACACTGGGCATCGTCGTGCGGACGTTCGTCGGGCTGTTGAGCGGCAGCATGTTCGCCTACTTCCTGCAGCCCCTCGCTTCCACCGTGGCGCTCGGCGCCCTGTTCCTCGGCTCGGTCGTGGTCGGTCGACCGGTGATCAGTCGCCTCGCGCACGACTTCTGCCCGATCTCTCCGGAGGTCGCGAGCCGACCCGCGGTGGTCCGGCTGTTCGTCGGACTCACCGTCCTGTGGGCGGGCGTGCACCTGCTCACCGCGGCGACGACGTTCGGCATGCTGGTGAGCTTCTCGGTGCCGACGTTCGTGCTCATCAAGACCGTGACGAGCTTCGGCATCACCATCGCCGCGATCGTCTTCACCGTCTCATGGTCGATCCGAGTCGCCCGCCGGGAGAACCTCGTGTTCGGCGGAGAGTTCGTCTGACCGGGTGAGCGACTCAACTCCCTCGGCGCATCTCGCGGTCGGACGAGTCACCCGAATCGGGTGACGACGGGGCTCGTGCCCGGTGCGACGATGGTGGGGAGACGACGAAGGGGAGACGATGGCTTCGGAAGCGGTTGACCACCTGACGCCAGAGGCCCGGGCCGCGCGGGGGCGAGCAGCCCGAGCCGCGGTTCCCCGGGCGAGCCACGCGGGCTGGGAAGCTCCGTCGGCGCGCAAGAGCCCGGTCGAGGTGCTGAAGGACCAGGCGAAGTCGCGGGTCGCGGAGCTGATCCCGATCCGGCACGCGCGGATGACCGCGTCGGCGTTCGCGTTCTACCGGGGAGCCGCCGCGGTGATGGCTGCGGACCTCGCGACCACGCTGAGCTCGGGGCTGACGGTCCAGTGCTGTGGCGACGCGCACCTCGCCAACTTCGGCGGGTTCGCGGCCCCTGACCGCACGCTCGTGTTCGACATCAACGACTTCGACGAGACGGCTCCGGGCCCGTGGGAATGGGACGTCAAGCGCCTCGTCACGAGCTTCGAGATCGCCGCGCGAGCCCGCGAGTTCGACAAGAAGGTCCGCCGCCAGATCGTCGAGGGAACCGCGCGCGCGTACCGGGACGCGATGCACGAGTACGCCGGCATGGGAAACCTCGACCTCTGGTACACGCGCCTGGACGAGTCGGACGTGTACGGGCGCTGGAACGACCGGGTTTCGCCGGCCGCGCTGAAGCGCTTTCAGAAGAACGTTGCCAAGGCGCGCGCGAAGGACAGCCTCAAGGCCTTCACGAAGCTCACCGAGGACGTGGATGGCAGCCGGCGCATCATCAGCGATCCCCCGCTCATCGTCCGGCTCGAAGATCTGGCATCGGGCGTCGAGGCCGACAAGGTGTTCGAGGTCCTGCGCATGTGGTTCCGCGGCTACCGGCAGAGCCTGCAACCTGATCGGCGCATCCTGCTCGAGTCGTTCGAGCTCGTGGACGTCGCCCGCAAGGTCGTGGGCGTCGGCAGCGTCGGCACGAGGTGCTGGATCGCGTTCCTCCGAGGTCGCGATGACGGTGACCCGTTGTTCCTCCAGATCAAGGAGGCCGAGGCCTCGGTGCTCGAGCCGTACGTGGGGAAGAGCGCGTACCAGAACCACGGTCGCCGAGTGGTCGAGGGGCAGCGGATCACCCAGACGTCGAGCGACATCTTCCTCGGCTGGGACCGCGCCGCCGGTCTCACCGGCGAAGACCGCGACTTCTACGTGCGCCAGCTGTGGGACGGGAAGATGTCCGCTCAGATCGAGCTGATGGAGCCGGAGGCGCTCGGGATCTACGGGGAGATCTGTGCCTCGACCCTGGCCCGTGCACACGCGCGATCGGGGGATCGCGTGGCGATCTCGTCCTATCTGGGCACGGGCAGCGCGTTCGATCGGGCGATCGCGAGCTTCGCGGTCGCGTATGCGGACCAGAACCAACGCGACTACGAGGCTGTGGTCGCGGCCATCAAGTCCGGCGAGCTCGAAGCCGACGCAAGCGAGATGGCCGGCTGACGAGGCGTCGGTCTCTCAGACCGGCTGGGTCACCGCCTGCTCGACCCGGTTGCGGCCGAGCTGCTTCGCCCGGTAGAGCGCTTCGTCGGCTTCCTTCAGGACGTCGCTCGCCGACCGGCTCTCGCCCGCGTTCAAGATCGCGAGCCCCGCGCTGATGGTCAGCACACCGAGCGGGGTCTCCGCATGCGGAGTGGCGAGCCGTTGGATGCCCAAGCGCATGCGCTCGACCGCGATGGTTCCGGTGTCGAGGGACTGCTCAGGGAAGATGCAGAGGAACTCTTCGCCGCCGTATCGGTAGAGCGCG
>JADGON010000274.1 GCA_017882945.1 Acidimicrobiia bacterium
AGCTCGACGACGACGAAGCCGAGTGGGCCTCCCGTCATCAACTCGTTCTCCGTCCCTGCGGCCGCAGACTGCACCTCCAGCCCCGGTCGGGTCGAGGTCAAGTGGACGACGACGAACGCCACCGAGGTCGCGCTGTTCGTCGACGGCACGCAGGTCGCGTCCGGCCCGTACGCCGACGGGAACGACGCGCTCCAGGTCACCTGCGACGGCCGGCAACACCTGATTCGCCTCGACGCGTCAAAGGGCGCGGCGAAGACGTCGCGCACCAACCGGACCCAGACCACCGGCGGCGGCGGTGGGACCCCGCCGGCCCGGTGCGCGGACAGCCAGGGCATCGGCACCGGCGCGGTGAGCGCCTACGGCTCCCACATCGGCAACGCCCACCCGCAAGCCACCGTGTTCTCGGTCCGGTGCGCGCCGGCATCGGGGTCGGTCCCCGGTGAGTACGCGATCGTCACGCTCGCGACGCAGACCGCGAGCGGTCGGTTCCGCGTGCTGATGGTGCAGCCCCCGGCTTCGGCCGACCAAGGCGCGGCCGCGATCGGCTTCGACACCGAGGAAGGTGCGCCCCCGGGCTTCACCTACACGGGTTGCAGCCTGGATCCGGCCACGCTCGCGTCGCTCGGGCTCCCGACGCTCCAGCCATCGGGCGGGACGAACGTGAAGAACTGCCCGATCAACGGCTGAGCGTCAGGGACGGCCGCCGAGCGGGTTCCGGTGATCGTCTGTCATGCCGGGGTCCCGACGCCCATGATCTCGCGGACGAAGGCCAGGAGCTCGGGCGAGACCTTGCTCGGCGCGCCCGCATCGAACGGCGGCTGCGGGTCGTACTCGATGGCGAGCTGCACCGACTTCGCGACGTCGTCGCCGAACAGCCTGGCCGCGAGTGTGAGGCCCATGTCGATGCCGGCTGACACGCCGGCCGCCGTGATAACCCTGCCCCGCTCGACGACGCGCTCCTCGGTCGGGTGCGCGCCCAGTGCATGGAGGCGGTCGTACGCGCCCCAGTGTGTGGTCGCGTCGACGCCGTCGAGAACGCCGGCCAGCGCGAGGAAGATGGAGCCGGTGCACACGCTCGTCGTCCAGGTCGTCGTCGGGTGCACCGCGCGGATCCACTGCACGACGGGATCGCCGGGTCCGGCATCGCGGTCGGCGAACCCACCCGGGACCACGATGATCTCGGGCCGGGTGACTTCGCCGAACGTCTCGGTCGCGGTGATCGAAAGCCGCCCCGTGTGGTCGATCACCGGACCTCGCTGTGCGGCCACGAAGACGGCTTGGACGTCAGGCAGGTCGGCAAGGGTCTGGAAGGGCCCGACGATGTCGAGTGCGGTGAACTGCGGGTAGAGCGCGAAGGCAATCTGCATGAGGTGATCGTGCGGTGCCGCGGCCATGACCGCAAGGACAGGGACCCGACGGTTCCGGCCAATCCTGACGAATCTCGTTGGCGCCGCGCTGGTGGGCGCGTCAGGCTGCTCCGTCGTGAAGGCGTTCGAGCGGGAGACCGCGATGAAGCGGATCGGGGAGCACCCGGGACCTCAGGTCGCGTTCGAGGGCGAGCTGAGTGAGGAGTGGTGCGCGCTGGCCGTCCCTCAGGGCGGGATCGTCGCCGGCGTGGCCTACGCCACCCAGATGATGATCTTCACGTTCCCCGACGGACCGCCACCTCGCGAGCTCCGGGTGCCCAGGGATCTCCGATGACGGGGCTGCTCGACGGGATGCGGGTGCTCGACTTCTCCGCCTACCGGCCGATGCCGCACGCGACGCAGATCCTTGCCGACCTCGGCGCCGAGGTGCTCAAGGTCGAGCCGCCCGCGGGTGACCCGATGCGGGGGTACCCCGAGATCTTCGCTTCGGTCGCCCGCGGCAAGCGCAGCATCGTCCTCGATCTTCGCAGCGACGCGGGGCGCGCCCGGGCCCAGGCGCTGGTGGCGGAAGCCGACGTCGTCTGTGAGAGCTGGCGGCCGGGCGTCGCCGACCGGTTGGGCGTCGGCTACGAGACCGTGCTGGCGCTGGCGCCGTCCGTCATCTACTGCTCGCTGTCCGGCTTCGGACAGGACGGCCCGCTGCGCGACCTTCCGGGTCATGACGTGAATTTCCAGGCGATCGGCGGAGCGCTCGCGCCTCGCCGCGGCGAAGGTGACCCCGAGGTACCCCGGCTTCCCGTGGCCGACCTCGAGGGCGGCACGGTGTGCGCGCTCCTGATCTGTGCCGCGTGGGCTCGACGGCTCGCGACCGGCGCCGGGGAGCGGATCGACGTGGCGATGGCGGACGTCGTCGCCTGGTGGGTCGGTCCGCGGAGTGGCACGAGCCACGCCGGTGGGGGCGACCGTTCGTTCGGGTCTCCGGGCTACGGCGTCTTCCGCACCCGGGATGGCGCATGGGTGGCGCTCGGCGTCCTGGGTGAGCCTCGGCTCTGGGACGCGATCTGCACCGCGCTCGATCTCGGCGAGATCGCCGGGCTGAGCTTCGACGAGCGGCTCGCCGGGACCGAGGCGGTCAACGAGGCGATCGCGACGGCGCTCGGTCGGCTCGATCGGGCGGATGCCCTCGATCGCCTCGAGCGAGCCGGTGCACCCGCGACCCCGGTGCTCGGGCCCGAGGAAGCGACCCGGCACCCGCAGATCCGCGCGCGTGACTTCCACGTGGAGACCGAAGCCGGCATCGTCGCGAGTTTGCCGGTTCGGCTCGCCGGGGAGAGTCGGGCGGTGCCGACGCATATCCCGAGCCCGAACGAGCAGCCCGACGGGTTCTCACCGCGCTGATCCGCCCTCCCTGGGGGGTCCAGGGTTCTTACCGTCCTCTTCGATCTCGCCGCGAACCGTCTTAGCCCTGTCCGGGATCCTGACCGTACTGACGCCGCCGGTGATGCCGGTGCTTCCGAAGGAGTCACCCGATGACTGTGGTCGATGTGGGTCTCGTACCGTCGCTGGCCGATCGACGGGCCGGGTTGCAGGAGCTGCTCGGGTCCGGGTTTCAAGTCGGCGAGGGTGGTGTCGCACCCGCGGGGATCGTCGTGCTCAACGAGGCGTCGATCACGACCATCGGGGACACACGGGCGAAGGCACGGGAGGCAGGGATCATCGTGCTGCTCGAGGAGCACGACGAGGTCAATCCGCGTTCGATCGTGGCCCTCATCGAGGCGGGTGCCGACGTTTGCCTCGTCGCACCCGGGACCGCCCGGCTCGCGGCGCACATCCGCGCCCTCGCCGCCCATCGGCCGGGTGCGGTCGTGTCGCCGCCGACGTGCCTGACCTGATCAGCGCGCCACCGCGCCCGGCGTCTGCGAGACCTTGCGGTGCGCCTGCTCGCGCACGATCCGGACCTGGGCTTCGTGCTCGAGTGGGGCCGCGTCGCGGCTCGCCAGACCGAACCCCGTGTAGATCACCCGGCGCTCCGCGGTGACCGGCGCGTGGCTCATGTGGAACGTGCACGAGCAGTGCACCGTGAGGTCGCCGGCGCGGGTCGGGAGCTGGCGGATCGGGAGCCCCCAGGCCTTGCGGTAGAAGCCCGGCTGGACCAGCGCTCGGTGTGAGCCGGGGACGACCGCGAGCTGCCCCGAGGTCTCGTCCGCCCCGGTGACCGAGATGCCGACGGTCAGGCCGCAACAGCGGTACGAGTGCATCCCGAGCGCGCAGTCCTTGTGCCACATCA
>JADGON010000042.1 GCA_017882945.1 Acidimicrobiia bacterium
AGGAGCTCGGCGAGCGCATCAAGGTGTACCGCGACGCCCAGACCCGAGCGGTGCCGATCGGCAAGTTCATCAACCCGCGCGCGGCGACGTTCACGATGGTGCACTGCGCCGAGACCACCGAGCAGGCATACGAAGAAGCTCGTGAATCGTTCGAGTGGTACGTGCGCACCGCGCTCTGGCACATCGGCACGGTCGCGACCTGGCGCGAGGGCAAGCCCCTCGGCAGCTACGACTACGCCGAAGTCCTGAAGGACCTCGACCTCAATCTGCTCACGTTCGAGTACCTCGTCGAGTCCGGCGCGTGCGTCGTCGGTGACCCGGAGCGCTGCCTCGAGATCGCGACCCGCTACAAGGCCGCGGACTGCGATCTCCTGCTGTGCCTGCTCAACCCGTACAAGATCCCGCACCCCGCCGTCATGCGATCGATCGAGCTGCTCGGCGAGCACGTGATCCCGAACCTCAAATAGTCGCGTTGGTGCTGGTCACAGCCCCAACGGCCCGGGTGAGGGCCGGGTAACCTACCCCCATGGAAACTCACCCGCAGGCCCCTGACCGCAACCTCGCCATGGATCTGGCCCGGGCCACGGAAGCTGCCGCGCTGGCGGGGGGCCGCTGGTTCGGCCGCGGCGACAAGAACGGTGCCGACGGTGCGGCGGTCGACGCGATGCGGCTCGTCCTGAACAGCGTCCCGATGGAGGGCGTCGTCGTCATCGGCGAGGGCGAGAAGGACGAAGCGCCGATGCTCTACAACGGCGAGGAGATCGGCAGCGGGGGTCCCGCCTGCGACATCGCAGTGGACCCGATCGACGGCACCACGCTCACCTCGCTCGGGCGCGACAACGCCATCTCGGTGATCGCCATGGCGGAGCGGGGCACGATGTTCGACCCGGGACCCTGTGTGTACATGGACAAGATCGCCGTCGGCCCCGACGCCGTCGACGTGATCGACATCGACGCCCCCATCGCTGCGAACCTCGACGCGGTGGCCAAGGCCAAGGGCGAGAAGGTGAGCGACGTCACCGCGGTGATCCTGGACCGCGAGCGCCACGCCGACATCATCAAGCAGTGCCGCGAGGCAGGCGCCCGGATCCGGCTCATTCCCGACGGCGATGTGGCCGGCGTGATCTCGGTCGCGACCCCCAGCTCGGGCTCGGACATCCTGTTCGGGATCGGCGGCACGCCCGAAGGCGTGATCGCCGCCTGCGCGATCCAGTGCATGGGCGGCGCGATCCTCGGTCGGCTCTGGCCCCGCAACGAGGACGAGCGCCGCGAGGCCCTCGACGCGGGCTACGACCTCGATCGCATCCTCACCACCGATGACCTGGTCTCGGGCGAGGAGGTGTTCTTCGCGGCCACCGGCATCAGCGACGGCGACCTGCTCAAAGGTGTGCGCTACTGGGGTGATGGCGCGAGCACCGAGAGCCTGGTGATGCGATCCAAGACCGGGACCATCCGCAAGATCCAGGCCACGCACCGCTGGCAGAAGCTGATGCGCTACTCCGCAGTCAAGTTCGACTGACTCTCCCGAAGATCTCTGGAGGGCGACTGCCGGACCGCAGTCAACCGGCGCCCTCCAGCGGCTCTCTCCAAAGATCTCTGGAGGGCGGCTCTCGCCAGCGGTCCGGTTACGGGCGGAGACGGGGCCAGGCGCTGCTCGACGTCGTGACGTAGTCGTAGATCGACCAGCCGATCGCCCGGCGGCGCTCTGCTGCGCTCACGAACCCGGTCGTGTCACCCGTCTTGGTCTGGTCGGCGATCCCACCGATCGGGTGAACGAACGCGTTCCGGTCGCCGAGGTCCGTGCGCACGCGCCGGATGTTCTCACTCGTGTAGCGGAACCCGTCGTTCCATCCCGACGCCTCCGTGCGGTTCGTCCAGTAGGTCATCGGGAGCCAGACGTCGAACGACGACCGGAGCTTCTTCCAGGGGAAGTCCGGCCACAAGCCGGGATTGATGTCCTCGAGCAGCACCGGCTCCAGCACGATCGCGCCCAACGGGACGCGGGTGACGAGCTTGCGGGTGCGCCCGGCGAGCTCCACCAGCGCGTGGTTGCGCTTGACCGGGTCCTTCACGTCGCTCGTCCACTCGATGTCGAGCCCGATGCCGTCGAAACGTTGCCCACCGGCTTGAAAGTCGTACATCGCCCGGATGTGGCGCATGTCGCGATCCAGATCCGCGAAGTGAGGCAGGTACCAGGCCACGACCTTCACGCCGCGACGGTGCGCCCGGCGCAAGATGTCGCCGACCAGCTTGCGGTCCACCAGCGTGCCCTCGGAACGGGAATCGTCCTGGGAAGCCTGCAGGTAGAGCGTCTTCACGCCGAGGTGCGCCATGTCGTCCACCGACGCCACGGTGACGGCCGGCGGCGTGCCGGGCGGGCCCTGGAACTTCGGTCCGTAGTCGTACACGTCGACCCAGGTGCCGAGCCCGCGAAACGCGCTGACGCTCGCGGCGTTCGGGACCATCGCCGAAGCGCCCACCGCTGAACCCGCGGGCTCACCGGTCATGGCGACCAGCACGCCGACGACGATCGCGACCGACCCGAACCACCGCAGGCGCGCTCGCATCCGCATCACGACACGTTCGCGCGGATCCGCGCGCGGTTGACCGCGGTCAGTGCGAAGAGGCAGTCGCGGGGGTCGAGCCCGAGACCTGGAGCCGCAGCTCGGCCCGCTGCAGCGCCGCCGCGGCTTCCACGTCGTCCGGGTCGCTCGCCACCGCCGCTTCGGCCTTCTCCTTGGCGGTCCGGGCGCGCACGACGTCGATCTGCTCGGGGAGCTCGGCAACATCCG
>JADGON010000275.1 GCA_017882945.1 Acidimicrobiia bacterium
CGATCAACCTGCGGCTCGGTGCCAACGAGCAGGCGAGCATCCTGGCGCGCACGGATCCGGCGGTGACGGTCCTCGGCGACGGCGCCGAGATCCCGGCGGGCGCGAACGCGGGCAAGGTGCTGCACGTCTCCGAGCTCGGAACCGCGCTCGGCCGCGCGCCGGTGGCCGGCGCCGACCTGCCGTCCATTGCCGCGACCGACGCCGCCTGCATCGTCTGGACGAGCGGCACGACCGGTGCCCCCAAGGGCGCGGTCTACGACCACACCCGCATGGCCGCGATCTCGCAGAACATGGGTCAGCTCACCGAACCCGGCGACCGCCGTCTCGTCGTCCTGCCGTTCGCCCACGTCGGGTACATGACCCGGATGTGGGACGAGCTCGCGAACAGCACCACGATCGTGCTCGCGGGCGAGCCGTGGTCCGCAACCGAGACCTTGCGGCTCATCCGCGAGGAGCAGATCACCATGGGCACGGGCGTGCCGACCCAGTGGGAGCTCGTGCTCGCGCACCCGGATCTGGCGCGCACCGACTTCTCCCGGCTGCGCGTCTGTGGCATCGGCGGCGCGGCGATCTCCCCCGACCTCGTGCGGCGCATGCGCGAGATGCTCGGCTGCCCGGTGCTCAGCCGCTACACGAGCACGGAAGCCGGCGTGACGACCAGCACCGTGATCGGAGATCCCGACGAGATCGTGGCCACCACCGTCGGGCGCGCCGCGCCTGAGGTCGAGCTGCGCATCGTCGCTCCGGGACCGCCGTCGGTCCCGCTCGACCGGGGCGAGGTGGGCGAGGTCGTGTGCCGCTCGGCGGCGATGATGCGCGGCTACTGGCGCGACCCCGAGCTCACGGCGACCGTCATCGACCCCGACGGTTGGCTGCACACCGGCGACCTCGGGACGCTCGACGTCGACGGCAACCTGCGCATCGTGGGGCGCCTCAAGGAGATGTACATCCGGGGCGGGTACAACGTGTACCCGACCGAGGTCGAGGCCGTGCTCGCCGACCATCCCGCCCTCGCCCAGGTCGCGGTGGTCGGGCTGGACGATCCGGTGCTCGGTGAGGTCGGTGGCGTGTTCGCGGTACCCGCGGACGCGACCCGGCCGCCACAGCTCGCCGACCTGCGGGACTGGTGCCGGACCCGGATCGCGGACTACAAGGCCCCGGACAAGCTCGTCGTCCTCGACGCGTTACCGGTGACCCCGATGCACAAGGTAGACAAGACCGCCTTGCGCGCCATCTACGAGACCACGGAGGAAACGTGAGCCCGAGCGAAGCGGAAGAGTCGAAGCCGAAGCCGAACATCCAGGACGTCGGTTCCGGGGATACCCGCGAGAAGCCGATCAAGCTCGGTGGCGCGCTGGTGACGATGGTCGAGCCGCATAAGGGCCACGAGGTCGCCTACAACCGCTGGTACGAGCGCGACCACTTCTACGCGGGCTGCCAGATCGGCGCGTGGAACCTCGCCGGCACCCGATTCGTCGCCACCCGTGAGTGCAAGGCCAAGCGCTACCCGGTGGACTCGCCGATCTGCCCCGACCCGACGTCGGGGTCCTACCTCGCGGTCTACTGGATCCTCGCCGGCAAGTTCGGGGAGTGGATCCAGTGGGGCACCAACCAGGTCAACTGGCTGCACGAGAACGGGCGGATGTTCCCGCACCGCGATCACGTGCACACGCTCATGTACAAGTACCGCGGCGAGGTGCACGCGGACCCCGACGGCGTGCCCGCGGAGCTGGCCCTCGACCGTCGCTACCCGGGTCTCGTGCTCGTCATCGGCGAGCTGGCCGAGGGCGTCGAGGACACCCAGATCACCGAGTGGGTGCGGTCCCGCCCGTTGCCTGCGGACCAGGTCGTGACGTTCACACCGATCCCGCTGCTCGGCAACGCGCCCTCGGACGTCCCGCGCGATACGGCCGCCGGTCGGTTCTGCCACCTGTACTTCGTCGACGGTGACCCGGTCGAGATCTGGGACGAGCAGTTCGCGAGTCTCGGCGACGACCTCGCCGCCACTGGCCTGGGCACCGTGCTGTTCGCGTCTCCGTTCCTGGCCACGGTCGCCGGCACCGACACCTACACGGACCAGCTCTGGTAGCCCGAGCGACGAGAGGCGCTTCGACCGGGTGCCCGGCCGGTAGGTTGGACGGCATGTCGGCCGGCTGCATCCCATGGTGAGGCGCGTGCGCACGTGGGCGCTCGTCGCACTCGTGGTGTGGATCCTCCTCGTCACGTGGTGGGCACTGACCCCGATGACCGATTCGGTGTCCACGGGCACGGTCAAGAACAAGGATGCCGTCAAGGTCGCGACCCGTCAGACCGTCGAATGCGACTCGCCGATCTCCGGCAGCTCGAAGCCGACGGAGCCGCTCCCGGCACTCCGTTCCCCGCGCGCCTACGAGCGGACGCCCTGTGCGCTCCCCCACGAGAACGATCGCCTGATCTTCCTCGTCGACATCGTGTTCTTCCTCGGCGCGGCGATCCTCCTGGCCAAGACCTGGAAGCCGGCGGAACCGTCACCCGCGCTGGAGGACGTCGCGACCGCGTAGCGGTCTCAGGTGGGAATGGTCGTCGGTGCGACGACTTGCCACGCGCCGACGTCGACGTAGGCCTGGGTGTCGCCGCCACGGAACACGAGACGCCATCCCAGCGTGAGCTCGTGCACCTTCTCGAGGAAGACCTCGCACGCGGCTGACAGACGACTCAGCTCGTCGAGTGCCTTGCGATCCGCGTCCGCGAACATGATCCCGCTGCCATCTTCGAACGCAACGCTGCCGTGTCGGACCTGCTGGATCGGCACGGCGCCGAGCACCGCGTCGAGCAACGACTCGGTCTTCGTGCGCGGATCAGGGCCGGGCAGGAGCCCGGCTTTTCGGTGCTCGGCCTGCTGCAACGTCATCACCGCGACCGAGAGCAGGAGCGACGCACCCAATCCGACCATCACGAGCACGAGATCGACACCGTTCATGGCCTCGGTGCACCCCGGGGATCGGTGGGCAACCACGCCGCGCGCATGTCACAACGCTAACGGCAAATCGGGTCGCTGCGTGCATCACGGTGGTGCTCCGACGCGTGTGGCCGATCAACCGGGACGTTCGCCCCCGCGCTCGGCGCGTTCGTGCTCGGCCGGCTGCCGCCGAAGTGACGAGTCCGGTTCAGCCCTTGCGGTCGACCAGGTAGACCGCGATCTCCTGCGCGGGCCCGTTGAGCCCGCGTTGGATGAGCTTGACGAACGCGTCGCGGGCCTTCCCGGGGGGCAGCTTGTCGGCCTGGTCCAGGTAGATCTGGATCGCCCGCCGATCGCGCGCGGTCAGATTGCGGACGTAGTGCGCGATGCGGGGGCCGGGCGCGGTGAACGCGCGGATCTCGTCGTCACCCACGACCGGGACCAGCTCGGCCCGGTAGTGCTTGCTCGTCGGGTTGCGGTTCGTGCCGTACACGATCTTCTGCCCGGGGAGGACCTCGGTCCGGATGCCATGGCGTTCGAGGGCGAGCGCGATCCCGGGCGCGGCGAGGCCGCCGCGGCGGGTGTCGATCAGCACCGGACCACGGCCGGGAGGAAGGTGCGCGAGCACTTCGCCGGTGATGACCCGTTCCGCGGTCTGCTCGGCCGCGAACGGCGTTCCCGCATTGAGCGCGTCGACCGTCTGCATCGCGCTGAGGACCACGAGGACCACCGCTGCGACCGGCACCACCCAGCGGAGCATGGCGCCGCGGCGATCCGGTGGGATCGCGAGCCAGCACCCCCGCAACGCAAGGATCCCGAGCGCGGTTCCCAGAGCCCACGTCCAGCGGGTGAGGTACGGGAAGAGGATGTCCACGACGTTGCTCACCGCGACCACGGCAACGACGAGTCCGACACCGAGGAGCCCCGCGAGCCACACCGTGTCGAAGGAGCGGCGCCGGATTGCGATCACCGTCGTGGCGATTCCCAACAGCAGTCCGACCGCGACCCACCAGTGGAACTCGACGAACTGGTTGCCGAGGATCCCGAAGCCCCGTGGCCCGACGATCCACTCCGGACGCGGGCCCCATTGGAGCCCCATGACCTCGAAGCCCTTGGTCAACCCCGCGGTGTCGTGCGATTGGCGGAAGAAGTCGATGAGGTTCGCGAGGTTCCCGTCGTGCTGCACGAACGTTCCGTAGGCGACGGGGAGCCAGAGCACGACGAACGTCCCCGTAGCGACGGCCGTCACCCTCGCGACCCGCGTCCACCACGACCGGCGCGCGTCCTTGGGCCGTCGAAGTCCCCGCACGACCACCGCGATCAGCGCGACCCCCAGCAGGGCTACCGACTCGAGCGCGAGGCCCACGTGGCTCTGGATCGCGAAGCTGGCCACCGCGATCGCGATCGGCAACATCCAGAGGTCGCCGACGGCGACGGACCAGCAGAGCAGGATCAGCAGGAGCAGCGGGACGACCGGCAGGTACGGGTTCCAGGGGTTCCGCATGATGTCGGGACCGAGCGCGTGGGTGAGAAGCGCGACCGGCACCAGCGCCGCAACCACCATCGGGAGCCGGCCTCGGCGGAACGCGACCCATCCGATCGCGACGATCGTCGCCGCGTTCACCGCCAGCGCGGTGATGTGCATCGAGATCGAGCGCGACCCCAGGAGCCGGTACGGGACGGCCAACGTGTAGAAGAGGAGCGGTCCCGGGTGATTCCAACCGAAGCGCGAGTACGGCCCGACCAGCACCGCATGGTCGAAGACATCACGCGAGCGGAGCTCGAAGATCGCCCAGTCGGTGTTCGGGAAGTAGCTGGTCCCGACCGCGAACCACAGGTACACCGCAGAGACGACGAGCGGGAGCACCAGGAGCGCAACCAGCCCCACGGTCCAGGCGCGATCGCGCGGCGTCGGCTGGGCGTCCTCGTCGATCAAGAGGGGCAACCCTAGCGACCGCGCCTCCGCATCCGGCGGCGCCGTTCCCAAGCGGCTCAGTCGGCGACGAACGCGCCCGGACCCGTGATCCGGACCGCCCGGCCGACCCAGTCAGCCTCCGTCATCGACCCGACGATCTCGGCATCGCC
>JADGON010000276.1 GCA_017882945.1 Acidimicrobiia bacterium
GACCGGGAGGGCGGTGAGCTCGACTTCGACGAGGGGTTCGCGGACTCGGGCCAGGTCACCGCAGAGCGCGGCGAGGTCGACGCGCTCGCGACGAGCCTGCTCGAGGGGCTCCACGAGGTGGATGACGCGCTGGCGAAGCTCGACACCGGGACGTACGGGAGCTGCGAATCCTGCGGGGAGCCGATCGGGGACAACCGGCTCGAGGCGATGCCGTCGGCCCGCTTCTGCATGAGCTGCGCCTCCGCGCGTCGGTAGCCGGGCTTGAACCTCGAACAGTCCGTCATCTGGTTCGGCTGCCTGATCGTCGCGGTCATCCTCCACGAGATCAGCCATGGTCTCGTCGCGCTGTGGTTCGGCGACGAGACTGCGAAGAAGGCCGGTCGGCTGACCCTGAACCCGATCCCGCACATCGACCCGTTCGGCTCGATCATCCTTCCCGCCATGGGCGCCATCACCGGGATCCCCGTGATCGCCTGGGCCAAGCCCGTACCGGTGGACCCGAGCCAGATGCGCAACCCGCGCCGGGACATGCTCTGGGTGGGCCTCGTCGGGCCGTTCTCGAACTTCGTGATGATGTTCGGCGCGGCCATCGCCGCGAAGGCGCTGTATCCCGACCCGGTCGTGCGCTTCGGGGCGATCTACGACGCGGACCAGCCCCTCGGGTTCCGCATCCTGTTGTCGTTCGCGATCGTGAACCTGTTCCTCGGCGTCTTCAACCTGCTGCCGATCCCACCCCTGGACGGTTCGTCGCTCCTCGAGCGGGTCTTGCCGGACCGGTACCTTCCGGCCTGGTACAAGTTCCGGCCGTACGGCATCCTCGTGCTGTTCGGGCTGGTGTTCTACACAGGGATCTTCACGACGCTCATGGACCCGTTCCGGATGCGCCTCTACGACTTCGTCTACGGGCTGTGAGCCGCGGGCATCTCGTCCGCCGGTTCGTCGCCGCACTGTGGCCCGGCGCGCCGCGACCCGAGGACGAGGCATGGGCGGCCGAGGTGCTGGATCCCGAGGAGCTGCTGCTGTTCCGGCGACTGCCGAACCACGACCGCCGGCACGCGCTGCGCGTCGCTCGCAGCACCGATGACGCACTCGGTGCCGACAGCGAGCCGCGCTGGATCGCGGCCGCGATGCTCCACGACGTCGGGAAGTACGACGCGGGACTGTCGGTGCCCGGCCGGGCGATCGCCACGCTGGCTGCCGCGGGTCGAGCCGGTCCGAGCCGGGTCTCGAGCTGGGAGGAGCGCGCCGGCCTGCGGCGCCAGATCGCGCTCTACGCGCAGCACGGTGAGATCGGCGCAGAGCAGATCCGCCGCGCGGGCGGACGCGATGAAGCCGCGGAGTGGTCGGCCGCGCACCACCATCCCGAGACCTGGCTCACCCTGACGATCCCGTTTCCCGTGGTCCAGGTGCTCGACGCCGCCGATCACACCTGAGCGCGGAGCCGGTCCCCGGACGGGGTCACTCGGGGAGCAGCAGCCCGGTGGAGCTGCGGACGCGCTCCATCGTCACGGTCGCGATCGCCTCGGCCTTGGCCGCGCCGCCGGCGAGGATCCGAGCGACCTCGCCGGGGTCGGCCGCGAGCTCCTCGTAGCGCTCGCGCACCGGGCGCAGGTATTCGACGAGTGCCTCGGCCACTGCGGCCTTGAACGTCCCGTACTGCGCGCCCGCGAACTCGCCCTCCGCCTGGGCCACGCCGGTACCGGTCGCCGACGCGTAGAGCGCGAGCAGGTTGGAGACGCCCGGCTTCTCGTCGGGATCGAAGCGGACCTCGGAGCCGGAGTCCGTCACCGCGGAACGCACCTTCTTCGTGATCGCGGCAGGGGAGTCGAGCACGAGGATCGTGCCCTGGGGCGAATCGATCGACTTCGACATCTTGGCCTCGGGACGTTGGAGGTCCTTGACGCGCGCGCCGACGGGCGGGATCGTCGCCCTGGGGACGACGAGGGTGTCGCCGAAGCGGTGGTTGAACCGGATCGCGATGTCCCGCGCGAGCTCGACGTGCTGGGTCTGGTCGTCGCCGACCGGGACCTCGTCGGTGTCGTACAGGAGGATGTCCGCGGCCATGAGGACCGGGTAGTCGAACAGCCCGGCGCTGACGGATTCCTGGCCGTGGCTCTTGTCCTTGAACTGGGTCATGCGGCGGAGCTCGCCGACGGTGGCGATGCCGTTGAGGATCCAGGTGAGCTCGGTGACGAGGGGGACGTGGCTCTGCACGAACACGATGCAACGCTGCGGGTCCAGGCCCGCGGCGAGGAGCAGCATGGCCAGGCGCTGGGTCTCGGAGCGGAACACGGAGGGGTCGTAGGGGACCGTCATCGCGTGGAGGTCCACGACGCAGTAGATGGCCTCGGCCCGCTCCTGATCGTCGACCCAGCGCCGCACGGCCCCGACGTAATTCCCCAGGTGCATCTCGCCCGTCGGCTGGATTCCTGAGAAGACTCGGGTCATCGGCGAGCGAGGCTAGCCGGGCGCCCGGGTCCGCAGACCGTGGGCGGCGCTCTTGTAACCTGGACGGGCAATGGCCTACGAGGTGTGCACACCGGTCTACGAGGGACCGTTCGACCTCTTGCTCCACCTGATCCTCAAGGAGGAGGTGGAGCTCTGGGAGGTGTCCCTCGCCCAGGTCATCGACGCGTTCCTGGCGGAGGTCGACCGGCTGGATCGACTGGATCTCGAGGTCGCCACCGAGTTCCTGCTCATCGCCTCCACGCTCGTCGAGCTCAAGGCTCGCCGCCTCCTCCCGGGTGCCGAGATGAGCGAGCTCGACGAGGAGCTCCTGCGGTTCGAGGAGCGGGACCTGCTGCTGGCCCGGCTGCTCGAGTGCAAGACGTTCAAGGATGCCGCCCGGGTGCTCGAAGGGCACTTGCGCGTCGGCAGCCGCTCGGTGCCGCGGACCGCCGGGCCCGAAGAGCCGTTCCGTTCGCTGGCGCCGGACCCGCTCGAGCGGGTCACGCTCAAGGCGCTGCAGGCCGCGGCCGAGCGCGGCCTCGCGCCCAAGGTCGACCCGGTGGTGGACACATACCACCTCGCGCCGATCCGCGCGAGCGTGCGCGACGCGGCCGAGGCGCTCCTGCTGTCGCTGCCACCCGACCGCCCCATGAGCTTTCGCTCGCTGGTCGCGGGCATCGAGGACCGGATCGAGCTGATCGTCCGGTTCCTCGCCATCCTCGAGCTGTTCAAGCAGGGCGTGGTGGATCTCACCCAGATCGAGACGTTCGGTGAGCTCCTCGTCCGTCGCCTTCCCGACGGGCAGCGTGCGCTGGACGACGTGAGCCTCGACGACTGGGACGACGTTCCCGCACCGGTCGGCTGAGCGCCGGCATGGAGGAGCGGGTGATCACGGAAGCGCGCCGCGCGGTGGAGGCCGTCGTGATGGCCGCGATCGAGCCGGTGGAGCCCCAGGTGCTCGCGCAGCTGGTCGAGATTCCGGTGAGCGAGGTCGAGGCGCTCTGCACCGAGCTCGCGGAAGAGTACGAGCGGGAAGGCCGCGGGTTCGCGTTGGTGCGCGTCGCCGGCGGGTACCGGTTCCAGACCCATCCCGACATGGCGCCGTACGTCGAGCGCTTCGTGCTCGAGGGCCAGACCGCTCGACTGTCGGCTCCCGCGCTCGAGACGCTCGCCATCGTCGCCTACAAGCAGCCCGTGTCGCGCGCGCAGCTCGCGGCGATCCGCGGCGTGAGCGTGGAGTCGACGCTCTCGACGCTCGAGCAGCGCGGGTACGTGCAGGAGGTCGGTCACGACCCCGGTCCCGGCCAGGCGATCCTGTACGGCACGACGCAGCTGTTCCTCGAGCGTCTCGGCCTCGACTCGTTGCACGACCTGCCGCCGCTGGCCGAGTTCGTGCCCGAGCCATCCGTCGTCGAAGCGCTCGAGCGCGGCCTGCTGCTGCGGACCGAGCCCGAGCCGGAGATCACGAACGAGCTCGACGACGAGGTGGCGGACGACGCGGCGAGCCCGGCGGCCTCCGGACCGTTCGGGATGAGTGCCGCCGAGAGCACGTCCGCCGAGCTCGAGGTGGCCGAGCTCGATGTGGCCGAGCCCGAAGTGGATCTCACCGAGCCCGAGGATTGAGCGCCCCGACCGACGGGGAGCGACTGCAGAAGGTCCTCGCCCGGGCCGGACTCGGCTCGCGTCGCGTCTGCGACGACCTGATCGCGGACGGGCGGGTGACCGTCGACGGCGAGGTGGCCGTGCTCGGCCGCCGCGTGGACCCGGAGCACGATCACATCGAGCTCGACGGGGTTCCCGTCGTGACCCAGACCGGCCTCGTCTACTACCTCCTCAACAAGCCGGCGCGCGTCATGACGACGGCGTCGGACCCGGAGGGGCGGCCGACCGTCGTGGAGCTGGTCCCCGACGAACCGCGCGTCTTCCCGGTCGGTCGCTTGGACTGGGACACCGAAGGCCTGCTCATCCTCACCAACGACGGCGATCTCACGCAACGGCTGACCCACCCGAGTCACGGCGTCGAGAAGGAGTACCTCGTCGAGGTCGAAGGGGTGCCGAGCCGGGGGGCGCTGCGCAGCCTGCGCGAAGGCGTGGAGCTCGACGACGGGCTCAGCGCGCCGGCCGAGATCCGGCTGTTGCAGTCAAGGGGTGACCACGCGGCGATCGAGATGGTGATTCACGAAGGACGGAACCGGCAGGTGCGGCGGATGTGCGAGACCGTCGGGCATCCGGTGCGTCGGTTGGTGCGGACCCGGATCGGGCTGCTGGCGGATCGTGACCTGGCTCCCGGCTCCTGGCGGGTGCTCCGTCCTGATGAGGTGCGCGGGTTGTACGCGGCTGCGGGCGGCTCCGAGACGTGAATCGAGCCATGCCCGATTCGGGGCCGGTCTGGGGCGTGCCTCCAAGTAGCGTGCGGCGTTGATGAGTGAGATGAGACTGCTTGGTTTGCGAGGCGCGACGACGTGCGACGAGGACTCGGTCGGAGAGATCGACTCGCGCACGCAGGTGCTCGTTCGGGAGATGTTGGACCGCAATGGCGTTGACCACGAGGACATCGTCAGCATCATCTTCACGGCGACGGATGATCTGACCGCGCAGTTCCCGGCGACTGCAGCTCGGGCGCTCGGGTTGGGGGACGTTCCGCTGATCTGCGCTCGGGAGCTCGGGGTGGAAGGGGCGATGCCGCTCACGATCCGGGTGCTGATGCACCTGTACACCGAGCGCAGCCGGGCCGAGCTCCACCACGTCTACCTCGAGGGCGCGAAGCACCTTCGAGACGACCTGCCCGAGTAGTGGTGCGTCGTGTCGCGCTCGTGGGCACGGGCCTCATCGGGGGTTCGATCGGGCTCGCGCTGACGCGCGCCGGCGCCGAGGTCCGCGCGTTCGATGCCGATCCCGACCAGGCGGCGCAAGCAGTTGCGATGGGTGCGGCTGCAGATGTCGCGGGAAGCGTCGCGGAAGCCGTGCGGGGCACGGACATCGCGATCATCGCCACGCCCGTCGGTCGGGTCGCGGAGCTGGTGATCGAGGCGCTCGACGCCGGTGCCGCAGTGGTCACGGACGTCGGCTCGGTCAAGGCGCCGATCCTGCGTGAGGTCGAAGATGCGCGGCCCGATCTCGCGCCCCGGTTCGTCGGCGGCCACCCGATGGCGGGCTCCGAGCAGGACGGGCTCGCGGGCGCGGACCCCGAGCTATTCGCCGGGGCGACGTGGGTGCTCACCCCGACCGATCGCACGGATCCGCGCGCGCACACGGCCGTCCGAAGCCTGGTGGCCGAGCTCGGGGCGGAGATCATCGAGGTGACGCCCGAGCATCACGACGCGATGGTCGCCGTCGTGAGCCACGTCCCCCAGCTCGCGGCGACGACATTGATGGATGTGGCCGCGACGACGGGGGAGGAGCAGTCGATCCTCCTGCGCCTCGCGGCTGGAGGGTTCCGCGACATGACGCGGATCGCGGCGGGTCATCCGGGGATCTGGCCGGACATCTGCATCGCCAACCGTGACGCGATCGTCGCGGGCCTCGACGACTACCTGCGCGCGCTGGCGGTGGTGCGCGGCTTCGTCGCCGCGGGGGACGGCGACGCACTCTTGCAGGTGCTGGAGCGCGCCCGTTCCGCTCGGCGCAACCTGCCGCGGCGCGCCGCGGTCGAAGGTCCGCTGGTCGAGCTGCGGGTTCCGGTCCCGGACCGCCCGGGTGTGCTCGCCGAGATCACGATGCTCGCAGGCCGGCTCGGCGTGAACATCGCGGACCTCGAGATCGCGCACTCCATGGAGGGCGAGGCCGGCGTCATCATGATGGTGGTGCCCGAAGCCGGAGTGGAGTCCTTCGAAGCGGCGCTGGTCGAGGCCGGCTACCACGCGGCGCGGAGCGCGCTCCCGTGACCTTGTCGCCGGAGCTCGTGCTGCACGGTGGCCGCCCGTTGCGTGGTCGGCTCCGGCTGCCGGGGTGCAAGGGCATCTCGCACCGCGCGTTGCTCTTTTCCGCGCTCGGCGAAGGGCGCAGCCACATCACGAACCTCGCCGACGGCGAGGACGTATCGAGCACCGCCGCCGCGCTGGATCATCTTGGAGTGCGCGTTCGCATCGGTGCGGACGGCGCGGCGGCGATCATGGCCCACGGAGTCGACGGGCTGCGGGAGCCCGAGGCCGTCATCGACTGTGGCAACTCCGGCACCACGATGCGCATGTTGTGCGGGCTGGTGGCGGGACGACCGTTCCTCTCGATCCTGACCGGCGACACGTCGCTGTCGCGCCGGCCGATGCGTCGCGTCGTGGACCCCCTGCGTGCGATGGGTGCACGGCTCGACGGCCGGGCGGACGGCGAGCTCGCGCCGCTGACGGTCCGTGGCGGATCGCTGCACGGCATCGCGCACGAGCTCGCGGTCGCCAGCGGTCAGGTGAAGACCGCGTTGGTCCTCGCCGGGTTGCAGGCCGACGGTGAGACCGAGATCGTGGAGCCGGCGCCGAGCCGCGACCACACCGAGCGAATGCTCGGTGCGCTGGGCGCGCCGATCGAGCGGGTCGACGACCGGACGCTGCGCGTGCGCGCCGGGGCGCCGCAGGCGTTCGAGCTGGTCGTGCCGGGGGACCCGTCGTCGGCCGCGTTCTTCGTGGTCGCGGCATCGATCGTCCCGGGCTCGTCGATCGTGCTGGAGGACGTGAGCCTGAACCCGGGGCGGATCGAGTACGTCGAGATCCTGCGGGAGATGGGCGCGCGGATCGAGGTCGAGGTGACCGAGACCCGCCTCGGAGAGCCGGTCGGGAGCATCACGGTCGAGGCGGCGCCGCTGCACGGCATCGAGATCTCCGGCCACGAGGCGATCATCGACGAGCTGCCGGTCCTCGCGGTCGCAGGTGCGTTCGCGGACGGGATCACGACGATTCGCGATGCCGCGGAGATGGCCGTCAAGGAGACGAACCGCATCGGCGCGCTCGAACAGGAGCTCTCGCAGCTCGGGATCGGGGTGGAGACGCGTCCCGATGGGCTCGTGGTGCGCGGTGGGAGTCCCACCGGCGCCACCATGAAGAGCCACGGCGACCATCGCATCGCGCTGTGCGCAGCCGTGGCCGGACTGGGCGCGGTGGGTGAGACGACCGTGCGCGGTTGGCCCGCGGTCGCGATCTCGTACCCGCGCTTCGAAGCCGACCTCGCGACCCTGCTGGAGGACGAGTGACTGCGCGCGTCGTCGCGATCGACGGACCTTCGGGGGCCGGCAAGTCCACGGTCGCGCGCGGCGTCGCGAGCGAGCTCGGCCTGCACGTGCTCGACACCGGTGCGATGTACCGTGCGGTGACCCTTGCGGTGCTGGGCGCCGGGGCGGACGTCGGCGACGCCGCGATCTGCGGGTTGATCGCGCACGAAGCGCGCGTCGAGCTCGAAGACGAGACCGTGCGACTCGACGGCAAGGATGTGAGTGCCCAGATCCGCGGGCCCGAGGTGACCGCATCGGTGTCCGCGGTCGCGGCCCATCCGGAAGTGCGCACGCACCTCGTCGCGCGCCAAC
>JADGON010000277.1 GCA_017882945.1 Acidimicrobiia bacterium
AAGGCGAACTCCTGGCGCTCGCGCAACTCGGCGGCGTTCAGGCCCACGTAGTACTCCTGCAGGCTGAGCACGCCGAAGGCGACGTGACGGGCCTCGTCGGCCATCACGTAGCGGAGCAGCTTCTTCAGCAGCGGCTCGGTGGTCAGCTGGTGGATGAACCCGAACGCGGCGAGCGCGAGCCCCTCGACCATGATCTGCATGCCGAGGTAGGTCATGTCCCACCGGCTGTCGCTGATGATGTCGTCGAGCAGCATCTTCAGGTGCGCGTTGATCGGGTAGTGACCGCTCAGCTTGTCGTCGAGGTACTTCGCGAAGACCTCGACGTGGCGGGCCTCGTCCATCACCTGGGTCGCGGCGTAGTACTTCGCGTCGATCCACGGCACGGTCTCCACGATCTGCGCGGTGCAGATCAGCGCGCCCTGCTCACCGTGGAGGAACTGCGACAGCGTCCAGTTCTGGGACTCGATGCCCATCTCGATCCACTGGTCGTCGGTCCAGGACTCGAAGGGCGTACCGGTGAGATCCACGTTCTCGCCGAAGCCGTTCGGGATGTTCGCCGCCTGGTTGGCCATGACGACCGCGGCCTGGTCGACCTCGATCGACCAGTCCAGGTCCGTGGTGACGTTCCACTGCGACGTCTTCGCCTTCTCGTAGAGCTTCACGAGCGCGGGGCGGGACCGTTCGTAGTCCCAGCTGAAGAGCGCGTCCGACTCGGCCTTGACCGTGTGCAGGACCTCGTCGATGTCGCTGTTGCTGATCGACAGGATCGCTTCGAGGTCGTTGATGTCGTCGCGACCGATCATCTCTTGATTCGTTGCCATGTGTGCTCTATCTCCCGCTGGTTTGGGACGCCGGGGCGCGAAGCGCCGGGGCGACGAAGTCGTGGACGAGCGCGCGGACCTCGCGCTCGTCGGTCATGGTGACGGGGCTGTTGTCGGCCCCCAGGTAGGCAAGGAAGATCCGCGTGCACCACGCAGCGGCGCGGTTCGCGTCAGCGGCAGGGACGTAGCGCGCGAACGTCGGTGCGAGCGCGGCGCCGGCACGCTCGAGGAAGCGGTCCGCGCCGTCGAACGTGATCCAGGGCAGGACGAGCTCGGGTTCGTGCGCGAGCACGAACTGCAGCGCGTCGTGCTCGAGGATCTCGTGGGCCGCGGCCGTGGCCATCGCAATGACCGCTTCGTCGAGTGTGGCGTCGGTCGCGGCGGCCGCGTCGATCGCCGCGAGGAGTCGCTCGGACTCGTGGATGATCACCGCGTGCAGCAGTTGCTGCTTCCCACCGAAGTAGCGGTAGACGGTGGCCCGGGCGCAGCCGGCTTCCTTGGCCACGTCTTCGAGCGTGGTCTTCGCCACGCCGTAGCGGGCCAGCGAGACCAAGGTGGCGGCCAGGATGCGGTCGCGCGCCGACGTCGACCCGCGCTCGGCCTGCCCTCCCGCCATGACGCTCTCCGTGGTCACTCGTGAGACAGTAAGGCGATGACTGTCTCATGGTCAATGTGTCGCGGGTCACAGCGAGGCTCCGAGCCGCACCAGAGGGTCGGCCGGCACCCCAGGATCCTTGAACGCGACCCGCCCGCAGATCACGGGCCGAGCAGGCCACGCTGATCCCGCCGGGCCGCGTCGTCAGGGGGCGGCGAGGGCCTCGGGGGTGAGGACGCCGACGAGGAGCTGCTCGCGCACCAGGCGGCGGAGCGCGATCGGGTCCTCGAGCTCCTGGCCCTCGGATCCGATGAGGGAGAGCAGCATCCGGGCGACGAAGTCGGCGGCGCGCTCCTTGTCCAGGCCAGTCAGCAATCGACCCTCGCGCTCCTCGCGCTCGAGGAACGGGAGCAGGTATCCGGTGATGAACGCGAGGGGCCGGTGCTGCTCGGTCGTGAGCAGCGGGAGGAGTCGCTCGGGCTCGGTGACCAGGATCTTCTGGAGGATGACGTGCTCACCGACCGCGCGGTGCGCGAACACGAGCCCGTCCTCCACCAGGCTCGCGAAGTCCGGAGCCCCGACGACGGCTTCGGCGAGGGAGCCGAAGAAGCGCCCCATCTCCCACGCGACCACCTCGCGCAGCAGCTGGTCCTTGCCACCCGGGAACACCCGGTAGACGGTGGCGCGCGAGACGCCGGATTCCTTCACGACGTCCTCGACCGTCGTCTTGCCCAGGCCAAAGCGAGCGAAGCAGGCATACGCCGCCTCGAGGATCCGCTCGCGCAGCACCGGATCCGGCGGCTTCGCTCCGCTCGTGGTGTTCACCGGCGGCTAGCTGTCGAGGAGTGCGTCGAGCCCCACGGTCAGGCTGGGCAGGCCGGCGACCTTGCGCACCGCGAGCAGCACCCCGGGCATGAACGACGACCGGTCGTACGAGTCGTGCCGGACGGTCAGCGTCTCCCCCGTCGCGCCGAGGATGACCTCCTGATGCGCCAGCATCCCCCGCATCCGCACGGAGTGCACCCGGATCGCGCCGTCGACGAGCCCGCCGCGCGCGCCTTCGGCCACCACGTCGCGGGTCGGGTCGGGTGCCCACTGCCGGGAAGCCGCGGCCATCCGGTGCGCGGTGCGCATGGCCGTCCCCGACGGCGCATCGACCTTCCGGTCGTGGTGCAGCTCGATGATCTCGGCGGTCTCGAACCATGGCGCGGCCTGCTCCGCGAACCGCATCATGAGCACCGCGCCGATCGCGAAGTTCGGGGCGATGAACGCGTTCGCGCTGCTGTGGCCGAAGAGGTTCTCGAGCTCGTCGAGATCGTCCTCGGTGAAACCCGTCGTGCCCACCACCGCATGCACGTCGTGCGCGGCGCACCAGCGCAGGTTCTCGCGCGCGCCGGCAACGACCGTGAAGTCGACGCTCACGTCGGTCGCCGCTGCCTCCAACGCTTCAGGAGAATCGGCGATGTCGATCTCGGTCCCTGCGACCCGCTCCCCCGTGTGGTTCGGGTCGACGGCCGCGACGAGCTCGCAATCGGGAGCACCGAGCACGGCTGCGCACACCGTGGCCCCCATGCGTCCCCCGGCTCCGAACACCCCGACCCGAATCACGAGCCGAGACTACCGGTCACCGTGCGGCGCGGACCGGAGCGCTCCGGATCAGGCGAAGTCGTCGGCGTCGAACGGGCCGACGACGGCGAGAACCCGCGATTCGTCGGCGAAGACCCGCTTGATCACCCGTTCGACGTCCTCGACGGTGATCGCGTCGATCTCCGCGACCAGCTCGTCGATCGAGGGCACGTCGTTGGTCGTGAGCTCGCTGCGACCGAGCCGGTGCATCCGGCTCGAGCTCGTCTCGAGCGCGAGGGCCGTCGATCCCTTGAGGTGGCCCTTGGCCGCCGCGAGCTCGTCTTCGGGGAGCCCGTCCGCCACCAGGCGATCGAGCTCACCGCCTATCACCGTGAGCGTCTCGTGCGCGCGTTCGGGACTCGTGCCCGCATAGACACCGAGGGCACCGGTGCCGTCGAAGGCCACGCGGTACGAATAGACCGAGTACGCGAGGCCGCGCTTCTCCCGCACCTCTTGGAACAGCCGCGAGGACATCCCGCCCCCGAGCGCCTGGTTCACCACCGACAAGGCATACCGATCCGGATCGTCACGCGCCAGCGCCCGCACACCGAGCACGAGGTGTGCCTGCTCGGTGGAACGGCGCTCGCTGACGACGGCCTCCGAGGGAGCGAACGAGGGATCGATCCGTGCCGGGCGCACGCCGTCCTCGACGCCGAGTCCCGCACCGACCAGCTCCACCATCTGCTCGTGCTCGAGGTTGCCGGCCGCAGCGACGACGATGTTGCCCGGCCGGTAGTGCTCACGGTGGTAGCGAGCGATCTCGTCGCGATCCGCAGCCGCGATCGTCTCGCGGGTGCCGAGCACCGAACGCCCGAGTGGATGCTTCGGGTAGAGCGCGGCCGCGAACAACTCGTGCACGATGTCGTCGGGCGTGTCGTCGCGCATGCGGATCTCTTCGAGGATCACCTGACGCTCGGAGTCGACCTCGTCGGGTCGGAACGCCGGTGCCCACACGACCGCCGAGAGGATGTCCGCAGCCACGTGGAGCTGCTCGTCGGGCACCCGTACGTAGAACGCCGTGTATTCCTGGGTGGTGAAGGCGTTCATGTCTCCGCCGACGGACTCGATCGCGCTCGCGATCTCGGACGCGGCCAGGGTGTCGGTGCCCTTGAAGAGCAGGTGCTCCAGGAAGTGGCTGGCGCCGAGCAGGTTGTCGGGCTCGTCCACGGCCCCGGTCCCGACCCAGAAGCCGATCGCCACCGAACGGAGCTCGGGCATGGACTCAGTGAGCACCCGCAGCCCCGAAGGGAGCCGCGTGCGCTCAATCCCCAGACTCCCCGCGCCGCTCATCGTTCCCGCTCTCGACCCTGCGGGTCGGGCCGCTCGGGCCCCGCTGCGCTCGTCGCGCGGCAGTAGCCGTCAATGCTCCCCACGCCGCTCATGCTGGCGTATCGACG
>JADGON010000278.1 GCA_017882945.1 Acidimicrobiia bacterium
CCTTGTCGAATGTGGAGGAGCGCGCTCTGAAGAAGGAGGTCGCCTCCACAGAGCGCACGTTGGTCACGCTCGGGCTCAAGTCGGACGCGATCCGCGACGAGCTGCGAGCGACGGATCCCACGGACTACGTCGCGCTCGGGGACGTACAGGGGCGGCTTCGCGAGGCCGAGCGGCAGGTCTCCGAACTCGAGGACGTGTGGGTGGAGCTGTCGGAGAGGCTCGGCTAAGAACGCCTAGCCGGGCGCCAGTCCCGCCGTCCGAACAGGTGGTGGCCGTTCGGGCGGATGAACCAGGCGGGGTCGACGAGGCGTTCGCGCGCCTCAGTCATCGGCGGCCAGGCGATCGGCGTAGATGTGGGCATTCGCGTCGTCGTAGCAGCAGAACCTGACGGAACTCGGCAGCTCGTGCGCCTCCAGCCACTCGCGCACGGCGCCTACTGCGACCTCGCACGCCTCGGCCTTCGGGTAGCCGTACACGCCGGTAGAGATGCAGGGGAACGCGATGGTCTCGACCCCGGCCTCCTCGGCCAGTCGCAGCGAGTACTCGTAGCACGACCGCAGCAGCCCCACCTCGCCGCTTCGGCCGCCGTGGTAGACGGGGCCGACCGCGTGGATGACGAACCGCGCCGGCAGGTCGTACCCGCCGGTGATGCGCGCCTCGCCGGTGGGGCACCCGCCGAGCCGGCGACATTCCTCGAGGAGCCCCGAGCCCGCGGCGGCGTGGATCGCACCGTCGACGCCGCCCCCGCCGAGCAGCGAGTTGTTGGCGGCGTTGACGATCGCGTCGACCTGAAGGCGTGTGATGTCGCCGCGGACCATGCTCATCCGCGCAGCGGCCGGCCTGATGACGATCGGCCCGGGATCGCCGGGACGCCCACCGATCGCCGCCCGGTCGTCGTCCATCCTTCTCACCCCTTTCGGCAAGACGCGCTGCAACTCAGCTAGCCCCCACCCCATGGATGTCCGTGCGGTGCGGGCGCACTCGACACGCGACGTCGAGACTTGGACCCGAAGGCCGGAGAACGGGCTACCGTCTCAGGGGAAGACCCTTCTACACTTCGAGCAGCACGACCGCGTCCACGAACAGGTCGTACTCGTTCTCCTCGTCGAGATCGCGAACGCGGACCGTCTCAACCTCTCCTTGGCCGCCCACGGACAGGAGCCGCGACTTGTAGAGGACCTTGACGTCCGAGCGCTTGACCTCGCCGACGAGGTCCTCGGGCAGCCCGAGCGTGTCGAGTTCGGTGAGGAAGACCACCCGCGGCGTGACCTTGGTCAGCTCGAGCGCGAGCCTGGCGGTCGCCGGGCCCTTGTCGAGCACGAGGACGCGCTTGCCCTCGAGCTCGGCGGTATCGGCGACCTGCTTGTAGACACCGATGCCGACGTAGTCGTCGGCGTGCTCGACCTCGTTGAGGCCCGGCACGTCGCAGCCGCCGGGCACAGATCCCGCTTCCTCGGCCGTCGCCGGCTCGAGACGGATGCCGGCGCGCCAGTTCTTGATCGCGTCGTGCAACGCGTCCGCAGCCAGGTTCGAGCAGTGCATCTTGATCGGTGGCAGGCCATCGAGCGCCTCGGCGACGTCCTTCCGCGTGACCTCGAGTGCCTCATCGAGCGTCATGCCGAGGACGAGCTCGGTCGTCATGCTCGATGTCGCGACCGCGGAGCCGCACCCGAACGTCTGGAACTTGATGTCGACGATCCGGTCGTCCTTGATCCGCAGGTACATCTCCATGATGTCACCGCAGACGGGGTTGCCCACCCGCCCGACCGCCACGTCGTCGCCCTCGAGCGTCCCGACGTTGCGCGGGTTGCGGAAGTGGTCGAGCGTCTTTTCGGAGTAGCTGGTCGACTTCACGGCGGCCTCCTAGTGCTTGTTGTAGAGCGGCGACATGCGCCGCAGCTTGTCGACGATCCCTGGCAGGACAGCGAGCACGCTGTCGACATCGCTGTCTTTGCTCCAGCGGCCGAAGGTGAACTCGAGCGAGCCGTGCGCCTCTTCGTGGAGCAGGCCGCACGAGATCAGCGTGTGCGACGGCTCGAGGGTCTTGCTCGAGCACGCCGACCCGGTCGCGACCGAGATCCCCTCCTCGCGCATCAGGAGCAGCAGCGACTCACCCTCAACGCCTTCGAACCGGAAGTGCGCGTTGCCGGGCAACCGCTCTGTCGGATGGCCGTTGAGATGCGCGTCGGGGATCGCGGCCAAGACCTCGCGGACGAGCCGGTCTCGCAACGCCGCCATCCTCGCCGCGTCGGCCGGCAGCTCGCGCGACATGATCTCGGCGGCTGCCGCCATGCCGACGATACCGGCGAGGTTCTCCGTGCCCGACCGCAACCCGTCCTCCTGGCCGCCGCCGAAGGCGACCGGCGCGACCTTGACGCCATTGCGGATGTAGAGGGCGCCGACACCCTGCGGGCCGTAGATGTCGTTGCTGGAGAGCGTCAGCATGCCGACCCCTGTCCGGCTCACGTCGATCGGGAGCTGGCCCTGCGCCGCAACCGCGTCGGAGTGCAGGGTCGCACCCGTGCCCGCGACGACCTCGCCTATCTCGGCCATCGGCTGCACGGTGCCGATCTCGTTGCTCGCCCAGCCGACCGAGACGAGGATCGTCTCGGGGGTGATCCGCTTGCGCACCTTCTCCGGGTCGATGCGGCCGAACTGGTCCGGCGGCACCTTGCCGACCCGGAACCCCGCCTTCTCGAGCATCTTGCCGATGTTGTGGATGGAGATGTGGTCGACCTCCGAGATGAGGATGTGGTCGCCCGCGCGCCGGTTGCGGTTCGCGTAACCGAGAAGCGCGAGGTTGCTCGACTCGGTGGCGCCGGACGTGAAGACGATCTCCTCGGGCAGTGCCCCGATCGACGCCGCGACCTTCGCGCGCGCGGAGTCCAGCGTCGCGGTCGCATCGTCACCGACCCCGTGGAGCGAAGCGGGGTTGCCGAACCGCTCCGTGAAGTACGGCGCCATCGCCTCGACGACGCGAGGGTCGACCGGCTTCGCGGACTGGTAGTCGAGATAGACCCCGCCCCTGCCGGGGGTCTGCGCCGCCATCAGAAGCAGATCGTCGCGCTGGCATCGAGCGCGAGATCGTTGAGCGTGGCCGCACCCACGACCTTGGCGCCGTCGATGAGCTCGACGGTGTCCCAGCCGAGCATCTGCTTGCTGGCCTCGCACGCGTATACAGGGATGCCTTCGGCCAACGCAGCGTCCATCATCGTGCTCGCCGCGGGAAAGCTGCCCAGCTTGACCGCCTCGAGCGCGCCGGGCTTGAGCATGGTGAGCCCCATCCCGAGGTAGTACAGCACCGGGTTCTGGCCCATCGCCTTGGCCGAACGCGCCAGCACGAGCGGCGAGTACTGACGCTCGGGAGCGTTGCTCGTCTGTACGTACAGGATCATCTTCTCGTCTTTCATGGCCTCTCCTTGTGTCGGACGCGGGCGTTCGACCCGCGTCGTGCCGCGATCGCGCCGAGCAACGCGCGGCGCGCGGACACGCCTACGCGACTACGCGACTACGCGCCGCGGCGGATCAGGAAGCGCTTGTAGTCGCCCTCGTCCTCGACCGCAACGATCTCGTGGCCCGCGCGTTTCGCGAAACGAGTCAGGTCCTCCTCGGCGGCAGGGTCGTCGGCAAGCACCTCAAGCACCTCTCCCGGCTCAAGCGCGTCGATAGCCGTCCGAGCTTGGAAGAGCGGTTCGGGACAGAGCAGCCCGATCGCGTCGAGGGTATCTGCGGGGGGTTCAGTGCCCGACACAGTGACCTCCAAGTCCTCGATTGCAGCGCGCGAATCCGGTCCGCTCCCAAGAAGGAGTGTTCCCTCCCGCGGCCTCTCGCAACTCGTGACACCCTCACCCCATCTGCCCCACAACACGAACGTGGGGTGGAACCCGTCAACCGGAGTGGCGTGAGCCGCCGCAAGAGGTTCTGAGTCGCCGCGCTGCA
>JADGON010000043.1 GCA_017882945.1 Acidimicrobiia bacterium
AGCGCGCGCGTTGCCCGTCGCAGCACGTCCGCCACCCGGTCGCCGGGTGCGTCGCCCCGGGGTGGGCGTTGCGCGAGCCGCGTGCTGAGCGCGCCGGCCTGGTCGGCGAGCGCGGCGAGGAGCAGCTGGTCCTTCGAGGCGTAGTGGCGGTACAGCGTTCCCAGCGCCACCTGGGCTCGAGCCGCGACGTCGCGCATCTGGACGGCGTCGTAGCCACCCTCGGTCGCGAGCTCGACCGCGGCCTCCAGCAGTCGCCGTCGGCGCGCCGCGGTCTCGGCCGCCCGCGCGGTCTGGCCGGCCGGTGGAGTCGCCGGAACGGGCGAGAGGGAGCTCACGGGCGCTCACCCTAGCCAGGCTGTGGACGGGCAACTAGAACGCGTTCCAGGTACACTCCGACCATGCACACACCGATCTGTGACCGCTTCGGCATCGAGTTCCCGATCTTCGCCTTCAGCCACTGCCGCGACGTCGTCGCCGCGGTCAGCAAGGCGGGCGGGATGGGCGTGCTGGGCGCCCTGTACTTCACGCCCGAGGAGCTCGAGATCGAGCTCAACTGGATCGACGAGCACGTGGACGGACGTCCGTACGGCGTGGATCTCGTGATGCCGGCGACGCTGCTCGAGGAAGCGCGCGGCGCGGACAGCGACCCGGCCGAGCTCGAGCGCCAGCTCGAGGCGATGATCTCCCAGGAGCACCGCGACTTCGTCGAGAAGGTGCTCGCGGAGCACAACATCGCGCCGTTGCCGGAGGAAGCGAACCCGCATCACCTGCTCGGCTGGACGGACACCACCGGGCTCGCGCAGATGGACGTCGCGCTCGAGCACCCGGTCTCGTTGCTCGTCAACGCGCTCGGGCCGCCGCCGGCCGAGGTGGTCAAGACCGCGCACGACCACGGGATCGCGGTCGCGGCGCTGGCGAGCACTCCGCGTCACGCGCTGAAGCACAAGGCGAACGGGGTCGACATCATCGTCGCCCAGGGCACCGAGGCCGGGGGCCACACGGGTGAGATCTCGTCGGTCGTCCTCTGGCCCGAGGTGATCGACGCGGTCGGTCCGGACACCCCGGTGCTCGCCGCCGGGGGTATCGGCCGCGGGAGCCAGATCGCAGCGGCGATCGCCATGGGCGCGCAGGGGGTATGGACCGGTTCGATCTGGCTGACCGTGGCCGAGAGCGACATGGCGCCGCTGGTCGTGGAGAAGCTGCTCGCGGCGAGCTCGCGCGACACGGTCCGGTCCCGCTCGCTGACCGGCAAGCCCGCGCGGCAGCTGCGGACCGCATGGACCGATGCCTGGGAGCGGGAGGACTCGCC
Organism: Acidimicrobiia bacterium; assembly: GCA_017882945.1. Taxonomy (GTDB): domain Bacteria; phylum Actinomycetota; class Acidimicrobiia; order IMCC26256; family JAENVU01; genus Chersky-806. Next base: position 1,310 of record JADGON010000043.1, read on the forward strand.
CGGCTTCTTGCCGATGCCGCTGCAGTTCATGCTCGTCAGCGATGCGTACGGACGGATCAACCGGTCGCAGGACCGCGACATGATCGGCGCGCCGGTCGGTCAGATCGTGGGGCAGATGAATGCGGTCCGGCCCGTGCGGGACGTGATGTTCGACCTCGTCGACGAGTACGTCACCGCGACCGAGCGTCTCGCGCAGGTCTCCGGCGCGTAGCCCAGCCGTCATCCCGGCCCGTCCAGGCCGGTCGGATCCAGCGGCTCGAGCGGGCTGAGCACCATGCGGACGCGCGTGGTCAGCTCGACGCCGGTGTGAGTGATCGGCCCGAGCTCCCCGAGCTCGCCGAGCAGGCGGTGACCAGCCCACCGCCGACGGTCGCGGTGCCGGCGATCAGGCCGGCCCGTCGAAGGAACTGTCTGCGCTCCATCACCCTCAGGCCGGGAGCATCGCCAGCCGGTCGGCATGACGGCCGTGCTCGAGGCGGCGCAGGGTCGTCTCCAGCGCCGCGCGCACGACCGCCGCATTGCGCTCGGGGTCCATCGCCTTGCCGCCCATCGCGGCCTGGTCCGCGGCGCTGGGCTGGAACACCACCACCGGGATGCCACGGCGGCGAAGGCGACGAACCTCTTGTTGCAGGCGGATCCGGAACGCGCGGCGCGCCGGTTGGCTCCGCGTGATGAGGGGTGCGTTGCGCGAGGTCGACATCGGTGACGACACGAGCACGAGGTCGAGCTCTTCCTTCCGGAGGGCGTCGGCGTTCGTGGGGGAGTGCACACCGCCGTCGACGTAGAGCCGCCCGTCGATCTCGACGGGTTGGAAGTAGCCCGGGATCGCGGCAGATGCCGCGACCGCGGTGGCGACGTCGGTCTCCGGTGCGCCCTCCCGGCCGAAGATGATCCGGCGCGCGTCGTCCGTCCGCACCGCACAGATCCAGAGCGGCTCGTCGGACCAATTGGAGCCGGTGAGCGCGCGCAGGGACCCGGCCCAGCTCTCGGTCGGTACCCGTCCGGCGGGGAAGGTGACGCCGAGCACCGCTTCGGGCCGGATCTTGAGCGGGCGCGTGATCGCCCGCGCGACGAGGCGCGGGTGCGGCGGCTTCGGCCAGTTGCGGGGGCCGACCGGCGTCGTCCAGTCGCCCGACGGCCCGAGCCGCCCGATGAGCTCGGCCCCGTCATCGCTCAGCGGCCGGGTGGAGAGCATGGCGGCGAGGTCGGGGCCGCTGAGACCGAGGCGCAGGTACGCGCTGACCCCCGCTCCGGCCGAGGTCCCGACGATCACCGAAGCGCGTCGTGGGTCCCAGCCGGTTGCTTCCGCCAGTGCCGCGAGCACGCCCGCGTGGAATGCCTGGCCCGTCAGTCCGCCGGCGCCGAGCACGAGTCCGATCCGCTTCACGGGCCCATCATCGCGGATCGAGCTTGGCCGCCGGCATCGAGTGGAGCCGCAGGTGGGCCAGATACCTCCGGACCTCGGCCCCCGATCGCAGCTGCACGATCCGCGTCGTGGCGGCATAGGTGTGGGCGATGGCGAGCAGGCGCGGCCGCGATCGACCGGGAAAGTCCCAGATCCAGCGGAGGAACTCGACGTCGATCTTCTGCGGGCACCCCGGCGCCTGGAGGTTGGGCGAGCGGACCCGGCGCAGGGCCCGGGCGAGGCAGACGCGACGGGGGAGATCGAGGAAGACGATGACGTCCGCGCGCTCGGCCCGCAGCTCGAGCGTGGCGCTGTAGTTGCCGTCGACGATCCAGCGCTCGCCCGCGAGCAGCGCGCGTTGGCGCTCGACCCACACGTCGTCGGGGGTCGGGACCCATCCCGGCGACCAGTAGTGCTGGTCGAGATGGATGACCGGGGCGTCGAGGATCGCACCCACCTGGCGGGCCAGCATGGACTTGCCTGCACCACCCGATCCGACGATCGCGACGCGGTCCACCGCCCCATGGTGCCTCAAAGCTCGGTGCCGGGGACCCCCGATGCCGCGGCCTCGCCGGTGGCGCGCCCGAAGTACTCCGCGGCGCGGGCCGGATCGATCGTCACGAACAGCCCCTCCGCCTCCGCGGTGAGCTCGCCGTCGACCGTCATCCGGCCCTTCGCGACGACCCTCCGGCCTTCGACGCGCTCGGTCCAGCCTTCGAGATCGACGCGCGCGTGCAACGGGGTCGGGCGCAGGTAGCGGACCTTGAGGGTTCCGGTCATGCCGGGATGGCCGCTCGCGATGTTCGCCATGCCGAGGATCTCGTCGAACGTGAGCGCGACCCAGCCGCCGTGCACGTATCCGGGCGGACCTTCGTACGCGGCGTGGTAGATGCCGTGGCCGACGATGCGCCCGTCGATCAGCTGCCATTCGATCGGCGGTGCCAGCGGTGACACCTCGCCGACGAGCGGCGAACGCGGGAGGTAGTCGGTGTGATCGCGCTCGTCTCGGGTCCGGACGCCCCGGTTCGGCTCGTCGGCGCGCGGCACGCGGCCCAGATGGCGGGCGGCCGCCTCGGTCATGTCGGCGGCGGTGCCGAGCTGCTCCTCGGTCGCGTCTTCGACGGTCAGCACCGCGTCGATCAGGTGCCGCGCCGCTTCCGCCAGCCGCTCGCGTTGCGGTGAGACGAACGCCCTGGGTCGCTCCGGCGCCCGCATCGCGTGCCCGCTCCCGCCTTCGCTCCGGTCCGGATGAGCCTCCGTCACCGAGTCATCTCGCTGGGTCGCTCCGGTCTCCGCACCTCGTGCCCGCTCCGACCTGCGCTCACTTGCCCGTGAACTCGGGCGGGCGCTTCTCCGCGAACGCGCGCGGTCCCTCCTGCGCGTCCTCGGACGCGAAGACCTCCCACCCGATCTGGTCCTGGATGGGCATCGCCTCGGCTTCGGTCATGTACTCGGTCTCCCGCCACGCGCGCAGGATCGCCTGGGTCGAGAGCGGCCCGCACGCGGCGACCTGCGCGGCGACCGCCAACGCGGCGTCGAGCGCGGTGCCGTCGGGGACGACCCGCCCGATGAGACCGATCTGCTTCGCCTCGAGCGCGCTGACCGGGCGCGAGCTCAGCAAGATGTCCATCGCGATCGTGTACGGGATCTGGCGGGGGAGCCGGATCGCGGACCCGCCGAGTGGGAAGAGGCCGCGCTTGCCTTCCCACACACCGAAGATCGCGCCTTCGCCCGCGACCCGGATGTCGGTGCCCTGCAGCATCTCGGTTCCCCCGGCGACCGCGTAGCCCTCGACCGCGGCGATGAGTGGCTTCGACAGCCGGTAGTCGCGCAGCAACGCCTTCCAATGGAGGTTCGGCGACGACGCCATGCGCTCGCGCACGTGCTCGCTGTCCGAGGGCTTGCTCATCGCCTTGAGGTCGGCACCGGACGAGAAGTGGCCACCCGCGCCGGTGAGGATCGCGCACCGGATCTCGGGGGTCTCGTCGATGTAGGTGAAGCCGTCCGCGAGTCCGACGAGCATGTCGGGGCTCAGCGCGTTGCGCGCCTCCGGTCGGTTCATCGTGAGGATCACGACGTTGCCGTCTCGCTCGACGGTGCAGTGCTTTGTCGTCATCGGAAGGGTCTCGGGCACGGTGACTCCAGATGGGTTCGGGTCGGGTCGGGTGCGCTGGGGAGCGCGAGGCGAAGGGAGCCTAGTGACGGGCTGATCGGCTACCCTCGCTCCCAGGATAGAACCTGTTCTACTTCACTCCCTGGGGGCCGTCCGTTGCCGCTGCTCGACGACATCGATCTCGCGAATCCCGACACACTCGCGGCCGGAGTCCCGCACGAGTACTTCACCCGGTTGCGCAACGAGCATCCCGTCTACTGGCACGAGAGCGACTCGTATCCGCCGGGGTTCTGGGTGTGCACGAAGTACCAGGACGTCATCGACATCGAGCGCGACGCGAAGACGTTCTCCTCGGCGCGTGGCGGGGCGCTGCTCGACGACCAGGACGAAGGCACCGAGCTGATGATGCTCAACCAGGACCCGCCGCAGCACACGCGGCTGCGCAACCTGGTGGCGCGTGGCTTCACGCCGAAGGTGATCAAGGGGATGGAGCCGCACATCCGCGAAGCGGCCCGCCAGATCGTCGATCGCGTCGCGACCAGCAACGAGCCGATCGACTTCGTCCCGAACCTCGCGGCCGAGCTCCCTCTCGTGGTGATCGCCGAGCTGCTCGGCATCCCGTACGAGGACCGCCAGAAGATCTTCGAGTGGTCGAACCGGCTCGTGGGCGCGAACGACCCCGAGTACGCGGGCACCGATCGCGGGCTGAACGCGGCGATGGAGCTGTACGCGTACGCGCAGAGCCTCGCCGACGACCGGCGCGCCCGTCCGATGGACGACATCGTCACGACCCTCGTGACTGCCGAGCTCGACGGCGAGAAGCTCTCGGACATCGAGTTCAACGTCTTCGTGCTGTTGCTCTCGGTCGCCGGCAACGAGACCACGCGGAACCTGATCAGCGGCGGCATGCTCGCGCTGATGGAGCATCCCGATCAGCGCGACCGGCTCGTCGCGGACCTGGACGGCCTGCTGCCGACCGCGATCGAGGAGATGCTGCGGTACGTGAGCCCGGTCCAGTACTTCCGGCGGACCGCCACGACCGACACGGAGATCCGCGGCGTGCCGATCGCCGCGGGCGACAAGGTCACGATCTGGTATGGCGCAGCCAACCGCGACGAAGGCGTCTTCGCGGACGCACAGGCGCTCGACGTCGGCCGCAACCCGAACGAGCACCTCGCGTTCGGGGGGCGCGGTCCGCACTTCTGTCTTGGTGCGAGCCTGGCCCGGATGGAGATCCGGTTGATGTTCGAGGAGATCCTCAACCGGCTCCCCGACATGAGGTTGGCGGGGGAGCCCGAGCGGCTCCGGTCCAGCTTGATCGCGGGCATCAAGCACCTGCCGGTGCAATACACCCCCGAGTCCTAGGCGGGCGGGCTCAGCGGCGGAGCAACAGGCGCGCCGCACTCGCGAGCTGGTGCTTCGCGTACTCGGCGTCCTGGCGACCGGTCGCGAACGCGATGATCGTCGAGAAGCAGACGTGCTCGAGCACCTCGGTGACGGCTTCGCGCTCGGCAACCGCGTCGTCGCCGAGTGCCGCGTCGATCCAGCTCGTCATCAGCTGGTGGAAGTCGCCCTGTGCGTCGAGCGGCCCGCGCTCCACCGAGAGCACCGCCTCCACGACCGCGGATGCGAGCCGGAGTCGCGACCCCGCGACGTCGATGACGCGCCCGAGCGCGGCTGCCACCCGGTCGGCCGCGTCACCGTCACGCGGCGGATCCGTGGCGAGGGACTCCGACAGCTGGGTGCCCCAGACCAGGAGCACCTCCGTGAGGAGATGGTCCTTCGAGGCGAACCAGCGGTAGATGGTGGCGAGTGCCACGCCGGAGTGGTCGGCCACGGCCTTCATGACCACCGCGTCGTAGCCGCCGGCCTCGGCGAGCTCGGTCGCGGCCGCCACGACCAGGTCACGACGACCGGCTTGCTCGTCCGACAGCACCGTCGGGATCAGAAGAGTCCTGGCCACCGCTTGCTCCCTGCTCGGGGTGACGTCCGTCTCGGAGG
>JADGON010000279.1 GCA_017882945.1 Acidimicrobiia bacterium
GGATGCAGGGCGACCGCGGCTCGAGCCTCGTCATGGCGCTGATGTTCCTGTCGGTGTTCGGGCTGCTGTCGGTCGTGACCCTCGGCTTCGGTGACGTGAGCATGCGGGCGACCGAGGGGTACCGGACCCAGCGCGCCCGGAACTACGCGACCGACGCGGCACTCCAAGCGGGGATCAACCGCGTGCGCAACGACGCCTCGATCGGTCGTGACCCGTCGGTCTTCAGCTCGGACACCTGCAATCCCGCCAACAACGACACGTTGCTCAACCTCCCTGCCGCAGGCACGGCACCTTCGATGGTGGTGAGCTGCGCGGTCTCGGGCGGCAGCGGCTCCGGTCTCCCGAAGGATCTCGGAACGAACCCGCCGTACTCCGTGCTCACGCTGGGCGACCGGCGCACGGATGTCGCCAGCGGTGCGCCGATCGTCGGGGTGGCCAACGGTCTCGGGGTGCGCAACACCGAGCCCGGTCCGTACAACGGTGTCGTCTCTGGCCTCTTCGGCTCGGACCCGTGCGGCGGCAACCGTCAGGAGTTCGGCGTCCGCGTGAACCAGTCGATGTCGCCGCTCTACCTGTTCGGCTTTCCGATCGCGTGCACGAGCTCACCGAGCACCGCGTCGTGGAACATCACCGGCAACCTGTTCGCGAACTCACCGATCACGGCGGACTCCCCGAACGCGGGACCGGTGATGGTCACCGCCCCGGACCTGACCCAGGGCACGATCAAGGCGCGCGGAGGATGCGTGGGCACCGGCTTCACGTGCACGAACCCGGGCTGGAGCCCGCTGAGCAACAACGAGGGTGAGGACCCGGGCCTGGTCACGCCGAACGACTACGCGCCGCGCTCGCTCGCGGGGCTGTCTGTCCAGACCGTGCCGACCGACACCGGTTGCCGGTCGGCGAACGGTCTCGTGACGTTCACCCCCGGCATCTACACCGACGCCACGGCGCTGAACAACCTCTTCGCGGATACGGACTGCAAGAACGCGACGTTCTGGTTCCAGCCCGGCACCTACTACTTCGACTTCCGGAACGCCACGACAGTCTCTTTTCCGTGTGGCGGCGACATCAACGCGTCCTGGATCGGCACGCTCGCCCAGGACGTCACCCACGAGTGGTGCATCGGTGGCAAGGCCTCGGACTACAGCGGGCAGCGAGTGATCGCCGGCACGCCGTACAGCTGGAATCCCGCCGCGGACCCGACCACGCACCAGGTGACGTTGGAGCCGGCCGGGAGCGCCGGGAACGGCACCGGGTTCTGGGGCTTCCTCCAGCAGACCCAGTTCTCGAACGGACCCAACGCGAAGGTGATCGACGGCAGCACCGCGGACATGGCCATGACATCGGGGCGGGCCGGGAGCAGCATCTGGCTCTCGGGCTACCCCCAGGTCCCGCGTGGTGCCTACGGGCTCGGGTTGACGCTCGAGGTCGCGCAGTCCGCGACGAACGTCACCCGGATGAACGCGCCGACGGTCCAGGTCAACTACGGCCAGCTGTTCAGCGGAGGGACCTGCGGGCCGTACGCGCTCGCCAAGCCGCCGGCCGACGGCAGCATCGCAGTGGCCACCCTCTCGGCCGCGGACGCGACGGCACTCACGGCCTGCTTGAACACGGGCGACCGAATCAACTCCGCGGTCGTGCAATACAACGTGAGCCGTCCGTACAACCAGGGCGCGCCGTACCCCACCGCCAAGCTCGACGGCGCACGCTTCCTGCTCACGGCCCAGGACCAGCCGACGTTCCCCCGTCCGCCGAGCGCGACGGACCCCGGCGGTGACTGTGACCCGACCCAGCCGGGAGCACAGTTCATCTTCGGTGGTGACAGTCACGTGTACGTGCCGAACGGCGGGCTCGAGGTGTGTGCCGGACCGAACCCGGCCGACGAGGGAGCCGGCAAGCAGATCGCGGTCTACGGCGTGCCCGCGACCCCGCGACTGGTACCGACCGGCGTGACCTCCACGACCGGAGCGGTGACGAGCTCCACCAACGCGCTGCGCATCGCGGAGGGCTCGGGCCTGCTCTCGGCGACGCTTCCGTACTCCGCGGCGGAGACGTTGCGCTTCCCGGGCTACACGGTCCCGACCGGTTACACCATCGACACCGTGTCGTTGCGCGCGTCGTACAACCCGCAAGCCGCGACGCCGACGTTCCAGGTCCAGACGACCGGCGGATCGGTCTTCTGCGCCGCGACGAACGCGGCGGCCGGCGCGGGCAGCCAAGCGCAGGTCTACGACGTCTCGGCCTGCATGAAGGCGAGCAACCACATCGCGAGTGCCTACGACGTGAAGTGGAGTGCCGGGACCGCGAGCGGAGGCTGCTCGGGCGCGACCTGTCCGCAGCTGGACGGCATCGAGCTCGTCGTGACGTTGACGCCCACCAACCCCGACACGACCCTGCGACCGGCGAAGGGATGCATCACTTCCTCCGCGAACTACTGGTACGGCGTGAGCGCCCCCGATTGCGCGCTCATGCGGGTCGACGCGCCGTTCTGGGACCAGCTCAGCGCCCGACGCGGTCGGCTCTCGGTCAAGGGCACGATCTACGCGCCGTCGGCGACGATCGACATCGACGACACCGACGTCTGGTATCCGATCGCCAGCCGCGGGCTCATCGCCCGGCACCTGCGCATCCGGGGGTTCCAATACCACTCGGGCTACAGCGAACCGGCGTTCAGCAATTGGCTCGACCCCACGGCCGCCGCACGTCAAGTCGTGTTCTACGTCTGCGAGCAGAGCAGTGGCCCGTGCCTCCAGGCCGACGCGATCGGGCGTGCCGCGGTCAGCTTCGACGCGGTGACGAACAAGCCGACGGTCACGAACTGGTCCGTCAGCGAGAAGTGACCTCGCCGGCCGCGATTGCAGCCGGCAGGCGGTGGCGGACATCGTCGACGAGCGCGCGCAGGTCCGTGACCTCGCGCTCGACGGCCGGCCCGTTCGGACGGGCGAACACGAAGACGCATCTCGCTACCGGGCGGCCCAGAACGTGTTCGAGCGCCAGGGCGTACGCGGCCCCTTGTGGGCGGTAGCGCTCGAGCGCGGCATCGATCTCGGCGTCGCTGCGTGCGGCGTCGGTCTTGTAGTCGACGACAGTCAGGTCGTCGCCGTCGGCGACGAGGAGGTCGATGAACCCCTCGACGGTCGTCCCGTCGATCTCGGCCGCCACGGGCACCTCGCGCCATGAGCGTCCGGCCGCCGCGGCGCGAATGGTCGGGGCTTCGAGCACGCTGCGGGCGAGGGCGATGATCGTGGCTTCGCGATCGGGGATTCCTTCGGCCAGGGCTTGGGCCCGTGCGGCGCCATCGATGCCGGCTCCCGTGGCGAGGTCCGCCGTCTGGAGCACCGCGTGGACCGCGCGGCCGAGCGCCGTTGCGCCTCGACCCCGGCGCCAGGCCGGACGCTCGTCCTCCGGCTCGGCGTCGAGTGCGCCGGCGATCTCGCCGGAATCGAGTGCCACGTCGGGTCGGAGCGCTCGGGCGATCCCGGTCGCGGCGATGACGGGGATCGCCCGGTGGCGCGCGATCGCGTCGAGACGTTCCCGCCACCATGTGTCACGGGTAACGCCGCTCATCGGCTCGGTTGGAGCTTCGGCATCCCAGCTGAGCTGGACGGCGACCGCTCCCGGGGGTGCCGGTGGCTCGGGCTTCACGGTCTCGACGCGCCAGGGCAGCTCATGGTCGCGGCCGACCCGCTCGATCTCCGCCGCGTGGCATCTCGTGCCTTCGATGTGGTGCAGGCTCACGACGAGGTGGTCTCGGGCCCGAGTGGTCGCGACATAGAGCAGTCGCATGCCCTCGTGCCGATCCGCGATCTCTTCGCGGGCGCTGCGGTCCGCGTACCCGACGGTCGCGTACGTTCCCGACGAGGTCGTCGTGAGTCGCAGCTCCGGACCGGGATCACCGTGGTAGAGCGCCGCGGGATTGGCGCGCAGGCCCACGCCGAGGCCGGCGAGGGCAACGACCGGGAACTCGAGTCCCTTGCTGCCGTGGACGGTGAGCACCCGCACCGCGTCGTCGTCCGGCTCGGGCACGACCGACTCGTTGACCCGGGCGCCTTCCTCGCGCTGCTCATCGAGCCACTGCACGAAGCCCCGGAGGCTCGCTCCTCCCGCGTCGGTGAACGCGTGTGCGGCGTCGGTCAGGAACCGGAGCCGGCGCCAGTGATCTCGGGGCCGGCGGTTCGAGAGCGCGAGCGTGAACAAGGCGCGCTCGCGCATCACCCGTTCGACGGTGTCGGCCGGCGTCTCCCAGAGGTGCTGGTCGTGCAGCGCCCGGAGATCTGTCATGCCGACCACCACCGGATGGTCGAGCGGGAGGGACTCCGGCGCCGGCTTGAAGATCGACCAGTGACCGCCTGCGTCGCGGTAGTCGAGGAGGTCGGCGTCCGAGCATCCGAACGCGGGAGTGCGCAGCGCCGCAACCAGTCGGATCTCGTCGGCCGGGTCGTCGATCGCGCCGAGGATCGCCACCAGGTCCCGGCACTCCGTGGTGGCGAACAGCAGTGACTGGCTCTCGATCCGCAGGGGGACGTCCGCCGCGGCGAACGCGGCTTCGAGCTCGGGGAGCAGGGTCCGGGTGGGGACGAGCACCGCGATGTCGGCGAAGCGCGCCGGTCGCACCCACTCGTCGGTCGATCCCGTGAGCGGAGTTGCACCCGGTTCGTCGGGCTGCGCCTGAACCCGCCAGCCGTCGGTACGGACGCGCTGCGCGAGCGCCGCGAGCTCGGCGGCCTCCCGAACCCGGAGCTCGCCGAGCGAGCAGCGACCCTTCGGGACGGGACCCCCGAGCCGCGCCACCGGTGTCGGCACTTGCGGGTCCGCCGGCCGGAACGCGTGCAGCGGTGAGTACTCGACCTGCAGGCCCGTGCCCTCGTCCTGGATCAGCGCACCGAGCGCGGCATTGACCCATTCGATGACCCCGGGACGGGAACGGAAGCTCTCGGTCAGCTCCAGCACGTCCTCGGTCAGCGTGTCGACCACCTCGCCGTACAGCTCGATGTCGGCGCGCCGGAAGCGGTAGATCGACTGCTTCGGATCGCCGACGACGAACAAAGCGCCGGGTCGGGGACTGATGTCGCTCCAGCTGGTCGCGACGTCCACCTCGGCGGCCACGCCGGCGATCCGCAAGGCCAGGTCGATCTGGAGCGGATCCGTGTCCTGGAACTCGTCGAGCAGCAGCACACGGAAGTGGTCCGCGAGCGCCGCCCGCACCCGGTCGTCGTCACGCAGGAGGTTCCGGGCGATCACGAGCAGGTCGTGGAACGTGACCCGACCCTCGTGACGACGCCGCGTCGTCGCCCGGGCGACCTCGTCGACCAGTGCGGAGAGCACGTTGACGATCGCGGGCTGCGTGACCGCGGCGACGGCGACGTCACGGGCTCGCTGCACCATGGCGCACGCTTTGACCGCGAGATCCTTGCCGTCGTTGCGCCAGCTGCCCTGCTTGCCGAACGTGCAGGCGAGCTTGGCCCGCTCGCCGAGCAGCGCGAGCGCCTCGAGCTCGTCGTTGCGCAACACGCGCAGGCGCCCGCCCAGCTCCTCGAGGCCGTCCAGGTGCACCAGGAGCCGGTCGGTGGGGTCGGTGCACGAGTCTCGGAGATCGGTGGCCTCGTCGATCGCCTCGAGCAGGGGATCCAGATCCAACCGGGGCACGGGGATGCGGATCACCCGGTACTGCGCGGTGCGGTCGTGGTGGTCCGAGAGGATGCGCGCGAGCTGGCGGTACCGGCTTGGCTTCACGCCGAGCGCGCCCAGCACCAGCAGGGACTCGGACAGGGCATCCTCCGCGAAGAGCCGGTCGAGCGTCCGTTGCCACCAGTCCTCGAACGCGACCGATTCCTGGATCGGGTCGAGCACCTCGAAGCCGGGCGGAAGCGACGCTTCGAGCGGATGCTCAGTGAGGATTCGTTGCGCGAACGCGTGGAGGGTGGAGATCGCGGCGTCGTCGATCGCTGCCAGCGCGCGGGAGTACGGACCGTCGCCAGCTTCGTTCGCGGCGAGCGACTCGACCCGTTCGCGGATGCGCTCCTGGAGCTCGCTCGCGGCGGCGGTGGTGAACGTGATCACTCCGATCTCGCTCATCGGCATCTCGCGCAGCAGACCGACGACCCGCTCGACGAGCTCGTGCGTCTTGCCGGTCCCGGCGCCCGCGACGACGTTGAGCGTGCGGTGCAGCTCCGTGCGGATCTGGTCGCGCGCGGCCTGGTCGGCGGGCACCCTCACGCCTCCTCCTTCAGGCCCCGGAGCTCGACGAACCGCGCGATCGCCGGGTCGTCCTGCTTGGCGGCGAACGCACGCTCCCGGTCGGGCGAGCAGAGATGATCGAAGTCGCAGAACCCGCACTCCTCGAACGAGTTGAAGAAGGGGTTCTCTTTGCCGGGGAAGGCCGGGAAGGTGCCTGCGGCGACTCCACCGGCGACGGTCGAGAGGACCTCGCGCGCACGCGGCCCGGCGGCGCTGATCTCGAAGCCGCGCAGCTCTTTGCCGGCGGGCTGCGCGGTGTGCCAGTAGTCGGCTCGCACCGGGCGGCCGGGGAAGGCGCGTTCGGCGGCGAGGGCGTAGATCGCCAGCTGGACCTTCGTCCCCTGCACCACCGGATCGTCGGCCAAGCCGTTGTAACCCGTGGTGCTCCCGGTCTTGTAGTCATAGACGACGACCGGTCCGTCGGGGTCCTGGGCTGCATCGATCCGGTCGATCTGGCCGCGGAACGTGACCTGGGCGCCGTCGAGGTCCAGGGTGAGCGCGGGGATCGGATCATCGGGGCCGGCGCCGAAGTTCACCTCGGTGCCGATCGAGACCAGGTGCCGTTCCGCGCGGATGCGCTCGTCCGCGTCGAGGGTGCGGGACACCTCGCGCACGATCCGCGCGCGTTCGAGCTTCCACAGCAACGGTCGTCCGGTCCTGCCAGCCGCCTCGACGGCATCGCACTGCTCGATGGTCAGCTGGCGCGCACGTTCGCGCTCGTCGGCTGACCAGACCTGGTCGGGTGCGCGGCGAGCCGGCATCTCGTGCACGAAGTCCTCGAGGATCTTGTGGACGAGCGAACCGCGGTCGCGCGGGTCGATGGTGTCGATCGCCTCGGGTGCGTCGCGCTTGCGCAGCCGGAGCAGGTTCGCGAGGTAGTAGCGGAACGGACATTGGGCCCAGGCTTCGATCCGCGACGGAGAGAGCGGTCGGTCGGGATGGGGGAGCAGGCCCGGCCGGGCGCCGATGACCCCGTCGAACTCGGTGAACCGGGGTTCGGCACGAGCCTGCAGGGTGTGAAAGCCGCGCTGGAGCCGCGGGTTCGCGGCGGTGAGCGGGTGGGTTGCGGGCCCGGCCGCCGTGGGGATCGATCCGTCGAACGTCGCGTCGAGCGCTTTGAGCTCCAGCTCGTTGACGGAGATCGCGGGCCCCGGAGCGCGGAGCGCGGCGGCGAACGACTCGAGTACGAGCAGGCCGGGCACGGTCCCCGGGCGGGCTTCGCCAAGCTGGCGCGCGGTGATCAGGGTTCCGGTGAGCGAGCGCACCGTCTCGACGACCCAGCGTGACGGGAGCAGCGCGCGCTGGCCGACGGGATCCGACCGGGCCCAGGTCAGGACGGCCTGGTCACTCGCAGCGGCCAGCGCCGCGAGAAAGTCCGCCCGCTCCCGCGCGGCGGCGATCGAACGGGCGGGTACCTGGCCGGCGGTGAGCAAGCGTTCGTTGTCGGGGAGCAGCGGGTCGTCGCGCGGTGGAGGTGGGAGCCGCCCTTCGGCCGCACCGATCACGAACACGGTGGCGAAGTCCGTGCCCCGCAGCGCGGCGATCGGACCGAGGAGCACGCCGACCCCGAAGCGGCCGGCGTGGTCGACCGACTGCTCGAGCTGTTCGGCGAGCGCAGCCTTGAACGTCGGACGGTCGACGGTGATCGTGCTCGCGACCGCGCCGAGCGCCGCGAGCCGATCGAGCACCTGGTGGTGCGCGCGGATCTCCGCGTCGGGCCACCGGTTCGGCGGCTCACCGATGTAGCGCTGCACCAAGGCGGTGGCCCAGCCGCACCAGCCGGTCCAGGTGGTGAACGTCTCGCTCGTGACGGTGGCCAGCTCGTCGATGAACCGCTCGCACCGCTCCAGCTCATCGACGTGCGCCTCGAGCCATTCCGGATCGCGGTCACCCTGACGGGCGGCGAGCTCGGCGCGGTGACGGCCGAGACGTGAGCGCCACTGGTCGACGCCCGCGACGACACCGGACTCGCGCGACGCCCGATCCCATCGCGCCACGGGCACGGTTGGACCTCCGGGGGTCTCGCGGATCGGTGCACCGGCGAGGAAGGCCATGACGTCGTCGCGGCGGCAGTCGCGGTCCACGAGATCCATGAGCGCGGTCAGGCTGCGACCGGTGACGGTGTCCGAGAGGCGCCGCACCGATGGGCCGTAGACGGGGATGCCGGCTTCGGCGAGCCGCTCGTGGAGCAGGCGCGCGTGCGGCTCGGCGACCCGCCAGACCACCGCCACGTCGTGGAGGCTCTGGCCCGCGTCGACGCGCTCCACCAGCGCGCGCACGACCGCCCGTACCTCGCTCTCCGGTTCCGGCGCGGAGATGACCCTGGAGCCGAGGCGCGCCGCGTCGGGACCCGAGTCCGACGGCTCACCGAGGTGGGCGACGAGCGAGCCCGCCAGGCGCCGCGTCTCGGCGTCCGCCTCGGGGTCGCCCGTGAGGCCGAGCACTGCGGCGGTGAAGGTGCGCGGCGCGAACGCGGCGACGAGGGCGTGCCCACCAGGGGTCAACCGTTCGGGGCAGAACAGCATGACGGCGCCGAGGTCGGCGGGGACGCCCTGCTGTGCGACGAGCGCGGCCGCGACCCGGAGCTGGTCCTCGTCGTCGTAGGTGCCGGCCGTGAGCGTGCGGAACCGCTGGTAGCAGCGGACGACCGATGCCGCGCGCGGGCTGGCTGCCGTGAGCCGACCGAGTGCGTCGCCGTCGGCCAGGCGGAGATCTCTGAACGCGCCGACGAGCGCGCGAATGGTGGACGGGTGCCCCGCGACGGGCGCGAACACACCCGGATCCTCCGCCAGCGCGACTCGAGCAGCTTCGA
>JADGON010000280.1 GCA_017882945.1 Acidimicrobiia bacterium
ACGCCGGCCCGTTGGCCGTCGAGTGGAACGCGTCAGAGTCCCAGAGCATCCGGTAGAGCAGAAGCCCGGTCATCGCGCCGACCAACCCGACGATCGGTCCCGCGAACCAGCGAACGAACAAGCCTCCCCGGTCCCCCACGACTCGAGCCTAGGCCCGCGACGCGAGCTGGCGCCTACGTCCCTCGCACCTCGGCCCAGGTTGCTTCGACCGCGGCGACGACCGTGGGGACTGCATCGCGGAGCGCCGCGGCATCGGCGTCGAGCCAGGGCGCACCGCTCACGTCAACACCCGACCGTTCGAGCAGTCCGGGGAGATCGGCGAGCTGCGCAGCGAGCCAGGTCGTCGGATCGCGCTGGATCGCCTCGTCCCAGTTCCGATCCGACGGCTCGATGCCGTCGAAGCCGGGATGGAAGTGCGCGCTGCGCAGATTTCCCGGCGGGTGGGTCGTCTGATCGAACAGGTCGGCACGGAACACGGGCTGGTCGATGACCACGCGCTCGGCCGCGAACCGCGATCCGCGCTTCGGTTCGTCTTCGAGCAGGCGGACCTCGACTCGGGTGCCGCGCTCGGGCGGATCCATCGGTTCGTGCCACGGGCCGACGAGCACCGCGACCCCATCGAACACGAACGCCTGTCTCATCCGTCGTCCTCCCTCACCAGGACCACGCTACGCGCGTCGCTCGATCCGGAGCACCGCCGTTTCGCCGGGAGGCCGGGGCCGGGGCGGCCGACGGTGGAAGCCGGGCCACCGCTCGCGCCTCGAAGGTCGCCATCCATCGCTGCGCGCCCGGCGCGCGGTGGCCGGACCAACGGAGCGCCACGTGGCGCGCCACCGAGACGCCGGCGGCGGCGGGGCATCGCCCGAGCTCCGTCGCGGCGCGACGACTACGGGTCGAGTGGCGAGGCTCGCCGCGCTTCGGCGTCCCGGTACGCGGTCTCGGCGAAACGCTCGCCGAACACCACCTCTCCGGGACTGCGACCGTCGATGTGGCCCATCGCACCCTTGTACAGGCGGTAGCCGAGCAGCTCGAGCAGCCGGTCCGAGAACGTCGCCGCCACGTCCGTCGGGATGGCGAGGTAGTGGTTCTGCTGCTGACGCACGAAGCCGGGGCAGAACTGGACGTTGACCCCGAGCCGCCAATCGTCCGAGCTGGTGTTCGGCCCGCCGCCGTGCCACAGGCTGCCGTGGAAGATCATCACCGCGCCGGCCGGCATCTCGAGCGCGCGCACGTCGTGCCGGCCGAGCTCGTTCCGCGGAATGACGGGGAGGCGGTGCGACCCGGGGATGTAGCGGGTCCCACCGCTCTCAGCCGTGAAATCGGTGAGCGCCCACATGCTCGTGACCATCATCGGCGCGTGCGGCCGGATGAGGTGGCGCGACATCACGATGTCGTCGCCGTGCATCGGCTGCGCGTCCTCGCCGGGACCGATGTCGATCGCGGTCATTCCCGAGAGGAGACAGCCCGGGTCGAGCAGTGCCTCGACGATCGGCAGCACCTGCGGGTGCACCGGCATGGCCTGGAACACCGGGTCCTTGGCCAGCAGGTTGTACATCCGCAGGGTCGAGTGACCCTCGGCGGCGGTGCCGAGGGGTTCGATCCCGAGCTCGACCTGCAGCCGGCGGATCGTGTCCCGCAGCGCCGCGACGAGTTCGGGCTCGACTGCATCCTCGATGACGGTGAATCCCTGATCATCGATCCGCGCGAGATGCTGCGCCAACGTCGTCTCGTCGAGGACCGCCGTCATAAATGCCTCGTCCGGTTCGAGTGCGAGGTGCCAGGATGCCCGTCGTGCACGTGCTCGACAACCCCGTCTGGCACGCGCTCTCGGGTCCGCAGGCAACGGTAGCGGAAGGCGACGAGCGCGCCCTCCGGTACGACCCGACGGTGTCGGTGTTCGCAGCGGTGCCCGACGCACCTACCGCGGACAGCTGGGATGCGCTGCGCGCCATCGTGGGACCGGACGGATCGGCGGTCGTGGTGCGCGATGTCGTGCCCGTACCACCCGGCTGGAAGGAGCAGTTCCGGGCGCCGGGCCTGCAGATGGTCTGCGACCAGCCGATCGCGACCCCGCTCGCCGATGCACCCGAGGTGGAGCTCCTCACCGAGGAATCCGTCCCCGAGATGATGGAGCTCGTCGACCGGACGCGACCGGGACCCTTGCTCCAGCGCACGATCGAGCTCGGGACCTATCTCGGGATCAGAGAGCACGGTGCACTCGTCGCGATGTCGGGCACCCGCATGCACCTTCCCGGCTACACGGAGATCAGCGCGGTCTGTACCGACGACGCGCACCGCGGGCGCGGGCTCGGAAAGCTCCTCGTCGGCCAGCTCGTGAACGAGATCCTCCGACGGGGTGAGGTCGCCTGCCTCCACGCGGTGACGACCAACACCCCGGCGATCGGCCTGTACGAGAGGCTCGGATTCACGCGGCGACGCGAGATGGACTTCGCGTTGCTCGGCGCTCAGTAGAGGTTGCGCAACGGTTCCGGCGTGCCGTCCCAGTCGAGGTGAGCGGTGCGAACAGTGTCGGTCATCCAACGCGTCGCGTCGTTGAGCTCCATGACCTCTGCGAGCAGCGGTCCGCCGAGGTCGTAGTAGGCGAAGCTCGCGAAGCCACCGCCGTCCCCGTAGGTCACCGGGGCCCACCCGGCGTTCGCCGCCGCCCGTTCCCAACCCTTCCAGTCCTCGACCCACCACGCGAGGTGGTGCGCGCCGTCGCGCCCGGCCTCGAGCGCGTCCCGAAATGGGGACGGCCGGTCGTCGTGGCTGAGGATCAGCTCGATCTGCAGCTCCCCCGAGTTCGCGAACGCGAGCGTGAGCTCCGGGTCCACCGTCTCCCCCCGGTGCACGTAGCCCTGCATGCGTTGCTTGGGCATGGCCAGAAACGGACCGATACCGAGTGCGGTCCACCAGGCGACCGCCGCGTCGAGGTCGCGCACGGTGTAGGCGCACTGCCGGATCGGTCCGCATTGCGCCAACGGCCCCGAGTGCATGGTGGAAGACGGCATCGGCTGCGATCTTCCCACTCCTTGGTGGCATGATCCGGGGACACGCCGAGCGCTGTTTCGAGAAGGACTGCACCATGGCCGAAAACCCGTACGAAGACCGGTTCCCCGTCAACCGCACGCTCCCCGAGAAGGGCCGCCCCCGTAAGGAGATCCTCGCTGAGCTCGCGTCCATGGCCAAGGAGGAGGACGCGTTCTGGGAGACCGGGAAGTGCTCCGGCACGATGTACTGCGGCGACCACGAGCACTACGCGTTCATGAACGATGCCTACGGGATGTTCGCCCACGTGAACCCGCTCCAGCGCGACATGTGCCCGAGCCAGACCAAGTTCGAGGGCGAGATCATCGCGATGACCTTGGATCTCTTTCACGCGGAGGCGGCAACGGACTCGGAACCCGTCGGACTCGTCACCACCGGCGGCACCGGCAGCATCCTTCACGCGATGATCTCGTACCGCGAGCGGGGCGAGCAACGGGGCGTCACGAAGCCGAACGTGATCAAGCCCGAGAGCGGGCACCCGGCGTTCGACAAGGGTTGCCACCTCTTCGGCATCGAGGTGCGCAACGCCCGAGTGGACCCGGTGAGCTTGCAGGTCGATGTCGGCTCGGTGGCCGAGCTCATCGACGACAACACGATCGCGCTGGTCGGCTCCGCGTGTAACTACGGCTACGGCACCATCGACCCGATCGAAGCGCTGTCCGAGCTCGCGCTCGAGCACGGCATCGGACTCCACGTCGACGGCTGCCTCGGCGGCTGGATCCTCCCGTTCGGCCAGGAGCTCGGCTACGACATCCCGAACTTCGACTTCCGGGTCCCCGGGGTCACCAGCATCTCCGCCGACACGCACAAGTACGGCTACGCGTTCAAGGGGACCTCGGTCCTCGCGTTTCGCGACAAGGCGCTGCGCAACGGCCAGTACTTCTTCCTCACCGGCTGGAGCGGCGGCAAGTACTGCTCCCCCGGCATCGAGGGCTCGCGGTCCGGCGGGCTCCTCGCCGCGACGTGGGCGGCGCTCGTCTCACTGGGCCGCGAGGGCTACCTGCGGTACGCCACGGCGATCTTCGAGACTGCCGAGACGATGAAGGCCGCGGTCCGGTCCCATCCGGAGCTGCGCATCATGGGCGAGCCGACCTTCGTGTTCAGCTTCACGTCGGACGAGTTCGACATCTACCACGTCAACGACTTCATGCGGCAGCGCGGTTGGCGGTTCAACGGGCAGCAGTACCCCAACGCGATCCACATGGCGGTCACGCGCCCGCAGACCCAACCGGGGGTCGCGGATTCGTTCGCCACGGATCTCGCGGACGCGGTGGCCTACGCCAAGGAGCACGCGTCCGAAGCTCCCAAGAGCGGCGCGATCTACGGCGGGGTCGCCGGCGGGCTGACCGACGAGGCCGACGAGTTCATTCGCCTGGTGATGGCCGACATGATGGACAGCCAGCTGACCGTCCTCCCGAAGAGTTGACCCAGGCTCCCCGCGCAAGCGCCACCGACCGGGACGAGCGCTTCGTCCTCGCGGTGGACCTGGGTACCGGTGGGCCCAAGGTCGGGTTGGTCTCGCTCACCGGTCGCGTCGCCTGGCATGACCACTGCCCGGTCGAGACCCGGTGGCTCCCGGGCGGCGGCGCGGTCCAGGACGCGGAGGTGTGGTGGGACCTGATCACCGACGCGGCCCGCCGCGCGATGAGCTCCGGGGTCGTCGATGCTCACCAGATCGAGGCCGTGAGCTGTACCGGCCAGTGGTCGAGCACGGTGCCGGTCGACGAGCGAGGGCTCCCGGTCGGGGACTGCATCCTCTGGATGGACAGTCGTGGTGCCCCGTACGCGGAGCGCGTGATCGGCGGTCCGCTCAGCGGGTTTGCGCCCGTACCGCTCGCGGTCTGGGTGCGCCGCACCGCGGGCGCCCCGTCGACCACCGGTGCGGATCCGATCGGCCACATGCTGTACCTGCTCCACGGCGAGCCGGAGGTCGCGCGGCGAGCGCGCTGGTTCCTCGAGCCGGTGGACTACCTCTCGATGCGCTTCACCGGCGTCGCGGCCGCCTCGCACGCGTCGATGACCGGCGCGTGGCTCACCGACAACCGCAACCTCGCGCACCTCGGTTACGACGAGGATCTGGTGCGCCGGTCCGGCGTCAGCCTCCGGCACCTCCCGCCGTTGCGGGCGACCGGATCCACGGTCGGCACCGTGCAAGCGGAGGTCGCCCGGTCGCTCGGGCTCCCGGAAGGTGTGCGCGTGGTGACCGGGACCCCTGATCTGCACTCCGGTGCCGTGGGCGCGGGCACGGTGCTCGACTACGAGGCCAACCTCGCGATCAGCACGTCGTCGTGGATCAGCTGTTCGGTGCCATTCAAGAAGACGGACATCTTCCACCAGATCGCGACGGTCCCGGGCCTCACCAAGGATCGATACCTGGTCGCGAACAATCACGAAACCGGCGGCGCGTGCCTGCAATGGCTGCGCGACCAGATCATCGCCCCGGCCGACGGGCTGTATGGAGACCATCCACCGCCGAGCTACCCCGCGCTCACGGACGCGGCCGCCGCAGTCCCTGCCGGTGCCGGTGGCGTCATCTTCACGCCGTGGCTGTCGGGCGAGCGCTCACCGGTCGACGATCGCGACGCACGCGGCGGCTTCCACAACCTCTCGCTCTCGACCACCCGCGCGCATCTCGTGCGCGCGGTCCTCGAGGGTGTCGCCTACAACAGCCGATGGCTGCACGAGGCGGTGGAGCAGTTCGTGAAGCGGCGCCTGGACCACGTGCGCTTCATCGGCGGGGGTGCACAGTCCGATCTCTGGTGCCAGATCCATGCGGACGTGCTCGACCGCACGATCGAGCGGGTCGCCGATCCCGTGGACGCCAACCTGCGCGGCGCGGCCCTGCTCGCGGGCCTCGCGCTCGGAGCGGTGCACCGCGACGAGGTGCGCGGCCTCGTGAAGGTCGACGCCGTGTTCCGACCCGATCACTCGCACCGAGCAACCTTCGATCGCCTCTACGCCGAGTTCCCGAAGCTCTACAAGGCCCAGAAGGCGATGTTCCACCGGCTCAACCACCCCGCCTGAGCAGGTAACCGGCCGCGCCGAACGGGCTACGACGAGGTGCTGGTCAACGACCGGCTCAGGCGGGCCGCGACCTTCTTGAGCCGTTCCATGTA
Source organism: Acidimicrobiia bacterium (assembly GCA_017882945.1). GTDB lineage: Bacteria > Actinomycetota > Acidimicrobiia > IMCC26256 > JAENVU01 > Chersky-806. Next base: position 6,165 of record JADGON010000280.1, read on the forward strand.
GCGCAGGAGCCGGTCACGTGCCTGCTCCGCCTCGGCGCTGAGCCCCTCGCGCTCCTGGAGCCGCCAGTGATGGAAGATCACCGGCTGGAGCACCTTCTCGAGGAAGATGCTGTAGTCGTAGACCCCCGCGGCCGCGATGAGGCGTGCGTGCTTGGCGTAGTCGGGGATGCCGGTGCCGGGCATCGTGAAGCCGCGCACCGTGCGGTCCATCGCGATCACCATCGCGGACGGATCGAGCTCCAGCGCGGCGCTCGCCAGGTCCCGGTAGAAGAGGTAGTGGAGGTTCTCGTCGTTCGACACCCGGGCCATGATCGAGCTCCCGGCCGGGTCCTCGAGCAGGTTGCCGGTGTTGCGGTGGGCAATGCGGGTCGCGAGCTCCTGGAGCGTCGTGTAGCAGAGCGCGTCGCTGAGGTCCGAGAGCTCCGGCGTGAGTCCGGTCGAGACCTGCTGCATACGTCCACGCTCGAGGGCGACGGGGTCGATGGCCCGCGTGACCATGAGGTAGTCACGGATCACGATCGCGTGCCGCCCCTCCTCCGCGGTCCACCGGCGGGTCCACTCGCCCCACACCCCGTCACGACCGAACCCGCTCAGCGTCCTGAAGTAGAACGGGAGGTTGTCCTCCGTGAGGAGGTTGACGAACAACGCGCTGCGCGCGGCCGATTCCGCGCGGTCCGCGGGGTCCCACCACTCCTCGCGGGAGACGAAGTCGCGCGCCCGGCCCCACGGCACGTATTCGTGCGGGAACCATTCGACCGCGGTCGACACGTGACGCTCGAGCAACCGCTCGACGACGGGCTCGAGCTCGGTTTCCATCAGCTGGTCTGGCATGGGTCGAACCCCCACTGGCACGTAGGCGGGAACGTCGTTCCGAAATTGCGCATTTCGGAAGGTCTTGCGCAGACACCGGGACTGCGGCGGGGTCTCGACCGCGCACGCAGCCTACGCCGCCGTAGGGAGCGGTGGAAGAACCCGGGATGAACCGCGCAAGAACCGACGCTTGACAGCGCCACGGGGGTCGGGGACGCTCCGCAATGCGATCCGCAACCGCGGCTGGTTGGGCCAAGCTCCGACCGGGCGTCTCCGTTGCACCCCCCGAGGTGGGCGGCTCGCGGCAACGGATGGAGTCCTCACATGGTCAATCGGGACGGATCGGGTCCCTTGTGTCTGGACTGCGTCGATGCGCTCGACGTGACCGGCGCCGGGATCATGCTCATGACCGGCACCGGGCACCGCGGCGTGCTGTGCGCGTCCGACGCCGCGAGCGGCGCGGTCGAAGAGCTCCAGTTCACCCTCGGTGAGGGTCCCTGCGTGGACGCATGCCGGTCCGGGTTCCCGGTCCTGGAGCCGGACCTCGGCGCGCCCGGCGTCACGCGATGGCCGGCGTTCACACCTCCGGCGATCTCAGCCGGGGTGCGCGCCATCTTCGGATTCCCCCTCCAGGTCGGCACGATCCAGCTCGGCGCGCTGGACATCTACAACGACCATCCGGGCGATCTGCGCGCCGAGCAGGTCGCCGAGGCAGTGCACCTCGCCGGGATCGTGACCCGAAAGGTGCTGGACCTTCAGGCGGAAGCGGACCCAGGCTCCCTGGCGTCCGAGCTCGCCACTCCGGGGACTCTCCGCGCGCAAGTCCATCAAGCCTCGGGGATGCTGGCGGCCCGCTACGAGATCAGCGTGGATGCTGCGCTGCTGCGGATGCGCGCCTATGCGTTCGCGACGGAACGCCGCATCGACGACGTGGCCCGCGATGTCGTGGCGAGTCAGTTGAAGATCGAGTGAAGTCCACTATCCTGAACCTGGTGAGTCGCGTTCTCGGTAGCGGCCAACGGTGACGGGCAGAGGGGCCTCGTGACTCGAAGGAAATGCACACCGTGACGGAACGTGAGGTTCTGCTGGCCCGTACGTTCGTCGAAGTCGCGGACATGTTGGTGGACGACTTCGACAGCGTGGACTTCCTCTCCGGGCTCGCGACGCGCTGCGTCGAGCTCTTCGACACGGTCGAGGCCGGTCTGATGGTGGCGGAGCCGCCGGGTGCGGTGCAGGTCGTGGCGTCTTCGAGCCACCAGATGCAC
>JADGON010000281.1 GCA_017882945.1 Acidimicrobiia bacterium
GAGTGGCTGGTCGAACGGTGGGAGCCCGCGCAACGACGCGGCTTCCGCTACGACGTGCGCGGCACGGCGCTCGACTCGCTCGAGGTGATCCGCACGCACGACCTCTGATGCGTGACGCGCCGTCGGTGCTGCACCTGGATCTCGACGCGTTCTTCGCGTCGGTCGAGCAGCTCGCGGATCCGGCGCTGCGTGGTCGACCGGTGGTGGTCGGCGGCCTCGGCAACCGCGGGGTCGTCGCGGCGGCGAGCTACGAAGCGCGCCGGTTCGGCATCCATTCCGCGATGCCGATGGCGCGAGCTCGGCGGGCGTGTCCCGACGCCGTGTTCGTCTCGCCCCGCTTCGACGCGTACTCCGACGCCAGCAAGCAGGTGATGGCGGTGCTGCGCGACGTGACCCCGCTCGTGGAGCCGATCTCGCTCGACGAGGCGTTCCTCGACGTCGCCGGTGCCGCGCGCTCGCTCGGGACCGGTCCCGAGATCGGCGAGGTGCTCCGGAAGCGCATCCACGCGGAGACGGGGCTCACTGCTTCCGTGGGTGCCGCGACGACGAAGCTGCTCGCGAAGCTGGCGAGTGACCTGGCGAAGCCGGACGGCATGCTCGTGGTGGAGCCGGGCACCGAGCTCGACTTCCTCCACCCGCTCCCGGTCACCCGGCTCTGGGGGGTCGGCCCCGCGACCCGAAAGCGACTGGACCGGTTCGGTGTGGTCAGCGTGGGCGACCTGGCGAAGCTGCCCGAGGCCACGCTCGTCCGCGAGCTGGGCGCGTCAGCGGGTGCGCACCTGCACGCGCTGGCTTGGAACCGCGACGACCGGGGGGTCGAGCCCGACCGCGTGACGAAGTCGATCGGGCACGAAGAGACGTTCGCGCGTGACCGCACCGACCTCGCCGGGCTCGAGCGCGACGCGCTGCGGATGGCCGACGCGGTGGCAAGCCGGTTGCGTGGCGCGTCCAAGACCGCCCGGACGGTGCAGATCAAGATCCGCTACGGGGACTTCCGCACGATCACGCGGTCGCGCACGCTCGCGACTCCGACCGACCTCGCGATCGAGATCGGGGAGACCGCGCGCGACTTGCTGCGCGCGCTCGACCTCGGGGAGGGGATCCGCCTGCTCGGCGTCTCGGTGCAACAGCTCGAGGAGGGGGTCGGTGTGCAGGGTCGCCTGGCCTTCGACGACGGGTCGCTCGCGACCACCTTCGAAGCATCCGATGACCGGCGGGCACTCGAGGATGCGGTCGACACGGTGCGGGAGCGGTTCGGCACCGATGCGGTGGGCACCGCGGCGTTCCTCGATCGGGGCAGACTCCTCCCGGGTCGTCGTGCCAGCCTGTGGGGTCCCGACGATCCCGACTCCAGCGACCACGACGCCGACCGGACCTCCCACGACAAGGAAGCGCGCTGATGCTGCGAATCGGACTCGTCGGCTGTGGCCACATCGGCACGGTCCACTCGTACGCGTTGCGCCAGCTCACGGACGCCGGGCTGGTGGACGCCGCGATCACCTCCACCTTCGACACCGACCCGGAGCGCGCGCAGCGCCTGGCCGAGGCGAGCAACGCGAGCCGGGCGGAGAGTCTCGAGGCGCTGCTCGATGCGGTCGACGTGGCCTGGATCTGCACGTGGACCAACGGCCACCTGCCCGCGGTCGAGGCTGCAGTGGCGCGGGGTCTCCCGGTGTTCTGCGAGAAGCCACTCGCGCCGACGCTCCCGGATTGCCGTCGGATCGCGGACTTGCTCGGCACGGTTCCGCATCAGGTGGGACTCGTCCTGCGCCACGCCCCGGTGTTCTGCAACCTCGCGGAGATCGTGCATTCGGGCCGGTACGGCAAGCCGATGGCGCTCGTGCTGCGCGACGACCAGTACTTCCCGATCCAGGGGATGTACGGCTCGACCTGGCGCAGCGATGTCGCGAAGGCCGGTGGGGGGACGCTCATCGAGCACTCGATCCACGATCTCGATGTCATCAATTGGGTGCTCGGCCCGGCGGGTTCCGTCTCCGCGCACACCGCTTCGATCTTCGGGTACGAGGGCATCGACGACTCGGCCGCCGTGCGCCTGGACTACGCCGGGGGCGCCACGGCGTCGCTGATCAGCGTCTGGCACCAGGTGACGACCCGGCCGTCCACCCGGCGGCTCGAGCTCTTTTGTGAAGAGGCATTCCTCTGGACCGAGGACGACTACCTCGGCCCGCTCCACGTCGAGACGTCGGCGGGATCGGAGACGATCGAGGGCCGGCCGCCGACCTGGATCGACCGGCTGACCGTCCCGGAGGTGCTGGCCAAGCCCCTCGCGCAGTACGCGGAGCCGAGCAAGGCCTTCCTCGACGCCCTCGTCGCGGACGGCGCGAACGCACGCGGGTTCCCCGGGGTGGAGGTCGCCCTGGCCGCTCACGAGGTCGTGGACGGGGCCTACCGATCCGCCGCGGCGGGCGGCGGGACCGTGCCGCTTCCGACCCGGCCGGGTGCCCTGCGTTGAGAGGTCGGTGTCCACGCGCGAAGATTGGGTGATGCCGCTTTCCGAGGAAGAGCAGCGGATCCTCCAAGAGATCGAGGCCAACCTGACCGCGACCGATCCTGGTCTCGTGCAGCAGGTCTCGGAAACGACGCTGTACCGACACGC
>JADGON010000282.1 GCA_017882945.1 Acidimicrobiia bacterium
AGCGCCGCGCCGTGCCGTTCGAGCACCGAGAAGACGTCGTCGTGCAGCCACGACGGGTCGCGCAGCTCGACCGCCCAACGAATGTCCGTCGGCGCGGCCGCGAGGAACTCGTCGAGACGTCCGGCGTCCCGCCTCCAATGCGGCGGGAGCTGGACGAGATTCGGTCCGAGTGCCGGTCCGAGCCCACGGACGCGGTCGATGTGGTTGGGCAACCAGCTCGCTGCGTCGCGCAGCTTCATGCGGTGCGAGCCGAACGCGCCGAGCTTCAATGAGTAGACGAAGCCCGGCGGTGCTTGCGCGGCCCAGTGCTCGACTGTCTTCGCGGTGGGCAGCCGGTAGAACGTGTTGTTGATCTCGACGGTGTTGAACTGCTCTGCGTAGTAGGCGAACCAGTCGCGCTGAGGCAGCCCCGCCGGATAGACCACGCCGCGCCAGTCCTTGTACACCCACCCCGAACAACCCACGCGGACCGACCCTCGCCGTACCACGTCATCCGAAGCGCGTTCGCGCACTGACTAGACGCCGGCGGCGGCGTTGAGCGAGTTGAGGTGCTCGACCGCTTCGAGGTACTCCTCGACCCAGCGCTGGATGACCGCGGCGGTCTTCTCGACCTTCTCGAACTGACCGACAACCTGGCCCACCGGGTTAAACGCGACGTCGACCGACTGATCCGGATACCGGTGCGTCGCGGCGACCGCCATGCCCGAGACCATGTACTGCAAGGGCATGCCGAGAGGCTCCGGGTTGCCATCGGCTGCCCACGCGTCGGTCCAGTCGTTGCGCAGCATGCGGCACGGCTTGCCGGTGAACGAGCGGCTCCGCACGGTGTCGCGCGACGTCGCCTTCACGTAGGTGTCCTGCTGCACCGGCGTGTTCTCGGACTCCTCGACCATGAGCCATTGTGATCCCGACCACGCGCCCTGGCATCCGAGCGCGAGAGCCGCGGCGATCTGCGCGCCGTTGCCGATGCCACCGGCCGCGAGCACGGGCACTGGCGCAACCTCCTTGACCACCTGCGGCCAGAGCACGATCGAGCCCACCTCGCCACAGTGACCTCCACCTTCACCGCCCTGGGCGATGATGATGTCGACCCCGGCGTCCGCGTGCTTGCGCGCTTGATACGGAGATCCGCACAGCGCCGCGACCTTGCGACCCTCGGCGTGGATGTGGTCGATCATGTCGGCCGGTGGTGTGCCCAAGGCGTTGGCGATCAGCGTCATCTTCGGGTGCGCCAGCGCGACCTCGACCTGCGGCGTCGCGGTGGCCTCGGTCCACCCGAGCAGCTGCAGCGAGTTGTCCTCGCCCTCTGGTGTCGGCACCCCGTGGTCGTTCAGCAGCTTCCGGGCGAAATCAAGGTGACCCTGCGGGACCATGTCCTGGAGCATCTTGGTGAGCTCTTCGGTCGACGTGTTCGCGTCCATGCCCTCGTACTTGTTGGGGATCACGATGTCGACGCCATACGGGCGGTCACCGATGTGCTCGTCGATCCAGTTCAGCTCGATCTCGAGCTGCTCCGGGCTGAAGCCCACCGCGCCCAGCACGCCGAAGCCGCCCGCCTTGGTCACCGCAACGACGACGTCACGGCAGTGGGTGAACGCGAAGATCGGGAACTCGATGCCGAGCTCTTCGCAGATGGGCGTGCGCATGGTCATCTCTCCTGGACGCGGTGTGTGGCGGAGTCGCTGTGCAGAGTACCCAAGCCTTCGCCGGTGGCCCCCAAATGAACGCCCCGCCGTCGGGACCTTGGGCCCTGGCGTGCGAGCTCATTCATCCGTACCGTCGGATGGGCCGGAAGAGGTTCGAGGAGAGGGCTGTCCCCATGCGAGCGGTCATCGTGTACGAATCGATGTACGGCAACACCCATCACGTTGCGAACGCGATCGGCGACGGCCTTCGCTCGAGCACGGGGGTGACCGTCGTCCCGGTCGACGAGGCAAGCCGCGAGCTGCTCGAGTCCGCCGATCTCCTGGTCGTCGGGGGCCCGACCCATGCGCACGGCATGAGCCGCGGCGGCACCCGGGAGGCCGCCATCGCGGCAGCGAAGAAGGCCGGCAGCGATCTCGAGGTCGACCCCGACGCGGAAGGTCCCGGGCTCCGGGACTGGTTCGAGGGCCTCGACCGCATCGACGCCCCGGCTGCGGCGTTCGACACCCGGATCGCCGCGCCGGCGGTGCTGACCGGGCGCGCGTCGAGCGGGATCGCGCGCAGACTCCGGCGGCTCGGCGCGTCCCTGGTCGCGGCGCCGAAGAGCTTCCTGGTGACCAAGGACTCCCACCTCGAGGACGACCAGGAGCAAGAGGCCCGGGCCTGGGGCGAAGAGCTCGGCCGCGCGGTCTCGAAGACGCCGTCATCCACGACCTGAGCGTGCCACCCGAGCCGGAGCCCCGATTGCGCCAGACCGTCGAGGCGGCGAGGGCGTTCACCGTGATGTCGGCCGCGCCGGCACTGCTCGCGGGGCTCAGCGTGGTCAGCCTCTGGCGAAGCGGGCGCGCACTCCGGAACCGCCACCGCCCGCCGGCGG
>JADGON010000283.1 GCA_017882945.1 Acidimicrobiia bacterium
CGATCGTGGGTCACGAGGAGCAGTCCGCCCGGGAATGCCGCGAGCCATTCCTCGAGGTACGCGATGGCGTCGAGATCGAGGTGGTTGGTCGGCTCGTCGAGGATGAGCGCATCCCACTCGCGCGCGAGCAGCGCGGCGAGCGCGACGCGCTTCTTCTGCCCACCCGACAGCTGCTCGGTCGACGCGTCGAGCATGCCGCCCATGCCCAGGCGCGAAAGCATCGCTTCGCCCTGCCACTCCTGCTGATCGAGACCATCGCACACCGCTGAGCGCACGGTGCCCGCCGGCAATACCGGGAGCTGGGGCAGCGCGCCGACCCGAGCATTGCGACCGCGGCGCACGACACCCGCCTCGGGCACGCGGTCGCCGCTCATCATCGCGAGCAGCGTGCTCTTCCCGCAGCCGTTGAGACCGACGACGCCGATTCGGTCGCCGTCGTTGAGCGTGAGGGAGAGATCGGTGAACAGCGGGCGATTCGGGCGGGATGCCCCGAGGCCTTGCGCATCGATCAGAATCACGCCTCAGGCTACGGCCACCGCAGCGCCCGGTCAGGATTCGTCGAGGTCGGCGAGGCGTTCGGCGGTCGCCTCCAACAGCGGTGCGTGCAGGTCGGGATAGTCGTGGAGCAGCTGCCGGAACGCTTGGCGGTCGATGACCTCGATCGTCATGTCGGTCGTGGCGACGACCGAAGCATTCCGGGGCCGGTCGAGCAGGAGTGCCGTCTCACCGAAGAAGGTGCCCGGCCCCCGGACGGCGAGAACGTGGCCGTCTCGGCGTACCTCGGCCTCTCCCGCGACCACCACGATGAACTCCCGGCCCGTCTCGCCCTGACGAATCAGTTCACGACCGGCAGCCACATCGATCGTCGTCACCAGTCCGTCGACCGCAGCGAGCTGCTTCGCGGAAAGGTTCTGGAACAGCGGGATCTTGGCGAGACGTTCGTTGCCGGCTCGATGTCGCATGTATCCGCTCCTTCGACGCGCGGTCGCGGCGCAACAACGCTAACCGCCGAGGTCCGTGACCACCTACTTCTCCGCGCGCTCAGTCGGTCGCACGGGCGCGCTCGAGGCCGTCGAGGATCAGCTCGAGCCCGAACTCGAACTCGTTGCCGTAGTCGTAGCCGGGTTGCAGCACGTGCTCGTTGGTCAGCTGTGCGAGGTGCGGGTACTCGTTTGCGGGGAACTGCGCCAGGATCATCTGTGCCAGCTCCGCGGTCTCTTCGCCCGTGTCGAACGGCAGGCTCGCCTCCTGCAGCGCGAACCCGTAGATGTAGCTGTCGAGCGCGGAGAACGCGTGCGCGGCCAGGGCAATCGAAAAGCCCGCCTCGCGAAGGACTCCGATCACGGTGTCGTGATGCCGCAACGTTGCCGGGCCGGGTGTCGTCCGCGACTCCATCAATCCAATGGCCCAGCGATGCCGTGACAGGACCTCGCGGGCCGAGACGGCCCGCTGACGCATCGCCTGCTTCCAATCGGCTCCGCGCGGCAGGTCGATCTCGCTGAAGACGATGTCGACCATGCCGTCGAGCAGGTCGTCCTTGTTGGTCACGTGGTTGTAGATCGACATCGCCTCGACCCCGAGCGCCTCGCCCAGCTTGCGCATGCTGAGCGACCCCATGCCCTGCTCGTCGGCCAGCGCGATGGCGACCCGCAGCACCCGTTCCCGGCTCAGCGGTACGCGCGGGTCGCCGACGTGCTTCACCGGTGACGCCATCTGCGTTCTTCCTCTCGGCCCTTGACGAACTTACGTTGTAAGTATAGGTTGACTTACGACGTAAGCCAACGAGGAGTCGGGGAGACCATGAACACAGCAGCCACGAGGACGATGCAGGCGATCGTCCAGGACCGTTACGGCACCACACCCGAGAACGTGCTCCGCCTCGCGGAGCTCGCCCGGCCCACCATCGCGGACGACGAGGTCTTGGTACGCGTTCACGCCGCCAGCGTGGATCGGGGTACGTGGCACATCATGAGCGGCCTCCCCTCGCTCATGCGCGTCATCGGCTTCGGGTTCCGCCGGCCCAAGGCGCCGAACCCGGGCCGGGCCCTCGCCGGAACCGTCGAGTCGGTCGGGAGCAACGTGACCGACCTCGCGCCCGGCGACGAGGTCTACGGCACCGGCGACGGCTCCTTCGCCGAATACGTCCGCGCGAGCGCGGGACGGCTCGCCCACAAGCCCGCGAACCTCTCCTTCGAGGATGCTGCGGCCGTGCCCGTCTCGGCGCTCACCGCCCTCCAGGCCGTGCGCGACGGAGCGCACGTACAGGCCGGGGAGAGGGTGCTGATCATCGGCGCGTCGGGTGGTGTCGGCACGTTCGCGGTGCAGATCGCGAAGGCATTCGGCGCGGAGGTCACCGGCGTCTGCAGCACGGCCAAGGTCGAGTTGGTTCGCACCCTCGGAGCGGACCACGTCGTCGACTACACGCGCGACGACTTCGCCGACGGCGAGCACCGCTACGACGTCATCCTCGACATCGGCGGCAACAGCCCCCTGTCGCGCCTCCGTCGAACGCTCACCGCTCGGGGCCGGCTGGTGATCGTCGGCGGCGAGACCGACGGGCGGTGGCTCGGCGGTTTCGATCGCCAAGTTCGAGCGCAGTTGCTGTCACCGTTCACGCGCCAGAAGCTCGCCATGATCGCCGCGTCGGAGAACACGAAGGACTTGATCGTGCTCCGGGAGCTCATCGAATCCGGGAAGCTCGCGCCGGCGATCGACCGGACCTACCCGCTGAGCGACGTCGCCGCGGCCGTCCGGTACCTCCACGAAGGTCACGCCCGGGGCAAGATCGCGATCACCGTGTAGGTGTCACGGCTTGAAGTCGAGGACCTGCACCGTCGTGCTCGGGCCGTGGTGGTCCAGCGCGCGTTCGATGTCGTCTTGCACCAAGTCGGCGTTGATTGCGATTGCCGCCGCGGACCCGGCACCGGCCGACGTGATCACCTGGGCGCGCGGATCGACCACGTTGCCGGCCGCCCACACACCGACGGTGCTCGTCCGGCCGGTGGCGTCGACAGTCACGAAGCCGGCCTCGTCGAGCTCGCAGCCCAAACCGCCCAGCAGGCCATCGGCATGCGGGAGGTTGCCGGGCCGGATGAAGACCGCGGTTCGCGCAATCACGCGACCGTCGCTCAGCTCGACACCGGTCAACCGGTCGGCTTCCACCACCCGCCGCGCGACCTCACCGCGGACGATCCGAATCGCGCGTGCTTCCAACTGGGTTTGCTCGGCTGCGGTCAGGTCGTAGGTGTGGACGAAGAAGACGACGTCGTCAGACCACTGCCGCACGAGTTGCGCATGCTGCACTGATCCGGGATGGGTACCCAGAACCCCGAGGGGCTGGTCGCGTACCTCCCACCCGTGGCAGTACGGGCAGTGCAGGAGATCCCGGCCCCAGCGTTCGCGGACACCGGGGATGTCCGGCAGCTCGTCGCCGACACCGGTCGCGACCAGGATGCGCCGGGCCGTCAACACCCGGCCACCGGTGAGGCGAACCACGAAACCCGGCTCGATACCGAGCACCTGATCCTCCAGCAACTCCACGCCGTAACCCGCGACCTCGGCCCGCCCGACGGCCGCGAAGTCGGCCGGCGCCATCCCGTCACGCGACACGAACCCCTGCATGTGGGAGGCGGGAGCGTTGCGGGGCGATCCGGCATCGACCACTGCGACCCGCCGCCGCGCGCGGCCCAGCACGAGCGCCGCGCTCAAGCCGGCCGCTCCGCCACCGACCACCACCACGTCGTACGCCTGATCTTCCTGTGGATCCATCGGGATGACCTCCAGTGTCATTGTGGGCGCTCACGCGGCTGGTGGCACCTTCCGGCAGGGCGCTGACGGGGCGCTGATCAGCCGCTGACCCGCGAGTCAGCGCGAAGACAGGGTCGAGACAGCCGCATCGGCCACAGTTGTCACATGAGCACACAAGAACACACCTATCCCGTCCAGTTCTCCGTCGACTACCCGGATCGACCCCTCAACCGAGTGACCACGGCATTCCGGATCTTCGTGGCCGTCCCCATCTGCATCGTGCTGTCAGCGGTCTCAGGTGGGGTCTGGGAGTGGTCACAGGGATCGGGAACGTCGGCCGCGGCCGGTGCCGGAGGACTCCTGTTCTTCGGTCCCTTGCTGATGATCGTGTTCCGTCAGAAGTACCCGCGGTGGTGGTTCGACTGGAACCTGGAGCTGCAGCGGTTCAGCAACCGGGTGTGGGCCTACGTCGTTCTCATGGACGATCAGTACCCGTCCACCACCGATCATCAGGCGGTGCACCTCGACTACGACTATCCCGACGCCGCCCGCGATCTCAACCGGTGGCTACCGCTGGTCAAGTGGTTCCTGGCCATCCCCCACTACATCGCGCTCATTGCTCTGAACATCGCCGCGGTGGTCACGGTGATCGTCGCGTGGTTCGCGATCCTGTTCACCGGGCAGTACCCGAAGGGGATCTTCGGCTTCGTGGAAGGCGTGAACCGGTGGAACAACCGGGTCCTCGGGTACGCCTTCACCTTGGTCACCGACCAGTACCCGCCGTTCCGTCTCGCCGCGTAGGCGCGAGCGGCTCGAC
>JADGON010000284.1 GCA_017882945.1 Acidimicrobiia bacterium
CTGACTCAGCCGGTGAGCAGGCTCTTGAAGGTCTGGTAGGCCGGCTTCTCGCTGAAGTCCCGGCGCAGCAGGCCGAAGTGGTCGTCGTAGTAGCCGGGGTCGGTGCCGTTGTCACGGATCTGGAACCAGATCATCGGGCCGGTGAAGCTCCCGAAGTCCTGGGTCCAGCCCTTGAAGTAATCCTTGACGAACTGCGCCTGGGTCGCCTCGGTCACCGAGACGTTGGGGCCGGCCGCGCAAGGACCGACGTTCGTCGCGGTCGGGGCTCCGGCTTCGGTGGCCCAGATCTTCTTGGCGCCGTCACCGTTCTGCACCATCACGTCGTGGAGGTACTTGGTCTGGGTGAACGCGTTCCAGCTCGCATCGACGAGCGGGCTGCACGGGAAGGAGTACGGGTGGTGACCCACCGCGTCGAAGAAGCCCTTGCCGCCGTTGGCATAGATCCCGCGCAGCCAGGTGACGGGGGACATGTCCCGGCCCGAGGGGTCGTCCGGCGCGGGTGATGTCGCACCGGTGATGACCGTGCTCGTGGGATCGACGTTCTTGATCTCGGTGTAGGCACGCTTCAACATCGTCGTGTAGCCGGCCACATCGACGACGGGCTGGACGAAGGGGAAGTGGTTGGGCTCGTTCCAGATCTGCCAGCTCGTGATCGAGTTGCGCAGGTCCGGGATGGCGCTCTGCGATCCGTAGCGCTGGGCCGCGGCGGCCGCGAACGCAGCGTACGGCTCGGGGCTCGCGGGGAGGCAGTGCGTCTCGTTGCTCGGGCAGCTCGCGGGCATGGCCCATGCGGGTCCGTAGCCGATCATGGCCATGATCGTCAGTCCGTTGGCGCGCGCTTCACGCACCTCCCGGTCGACCGGGTCCCAGCGGTAGACGTTGGGCCCGGCGCCCTGGACCGAGTTCCAGTCGACGTCCATGCCGAACCAGCGCGCGCCGGTGTCGGCGATCGCCTTGAGCGTCTGCTGGCGCAGCGCGTCGTTGGGCTCCCACATCAACGCGGATCCGGCGCTCACCCCCATGCGGTCACGCAGCGCCGCGGGTGTGGGCGGGCTGTCCGATGCGGGAACGACCGACTGGCCGCTCACCGCGCAGCCGGCGAGGAGCGCGGCGCCGACCATCATGACGACGGCGAGGATGGGAAGCTTGCGGGGTTGGGTTCGCACCTGTTGCCTCACTTCCGGCTGACGGCCGCTCGCCCCGAGGGCGTCGAACGTCAACCTCCAGGAATCACGGGCGAATAGTTATGATCGGCAGCAATTCGGACTATCTGGAATAACTGGCGAAAAGACCCCCAGAATCCCTGTGTTCACCGACTCCGAGCGCCGCGCCTCGGGCCTCCGGCATGCCGCCCCGCTTGAACCGGGCGAGAAGGGTCGGTCACAATCCAGGCGCAACCAGGGCGGTCAATCGCCTCCGACGGGAACTGCTGGGAGGCTCAACGTGGACGAGGCCGACGCTTCCGATCGTTCGTCCGAAGCCGCGTCGACCCGCTCCGGCGGCCTCGGCGAGGCCCTGTTCAGCTACGACGTCGCCGCCGAGGGTGGCGGGGTGGTGGTGTCGATGCGAGGCGAGCTCGACCTGGCCTCGGCGCCGGATCTCCAACGCGAGCTGCTGTCGCTGCTGTCCCGTCCGGTCGAGCACCTGACGCTCGACCTCGCGGGCCTCACGTTCCTTGACAGCTCAGGCCTGGGAGTGCTCTACCGCACGCGCCAGGTGGCCGACGACGGAGGCGCACCGCTCCGACTCCAGGCGGTCCCGGACCACGTCGTGCAGGTGCTCGATGTCACCGCGATGGCCCAGCTGTTCGACCTGGAGCCGCGGCAGCCGTGACTCGAGGCGGCCTCAGGACCGCCAGCGAAGTCCGAGCAGCGCGGTGTCGTCGTCGGAGCCGATCTGGTTCAGGCCGTCGACGATCCGGGTCAACAGGTGCTCGAGCGATCCCTCGGTGGCGAGCGCGGCCGTCCGGAGTCGCGCCAGTCCGGCATCGAGGCTCTCGCCGCGGCGTTCGATGAGGCCGTCGGTGTAGACGAGCAACGTCGCGTGTTCGGGAACCGTGATGGTCACGGCTTCGTACGGAGAGCGGGCGTCGACGCCCACGGGGACTCCGGTGTGAGCTGCGACGAACTCGGCGTCACCGTTCGCGATCAGCAACGGGAGCGGATGACCGGCACTCGCGATCGTCATCTGACGAGCCTCGACGTCGATGGTGCCGCAGAGCACGGTCGCGAAGCCGTCGTCGGTGCCCGCGCTCAGCAGCTTTGACAGCTTGGTCAGGATGACGGTCGGCGCGTCCCCTTGCGCGGCGTAGGCGTGGATCGCGTACCTCAGCGAGGCCATGATCGTCGCCGCGCGGAGCCCGCGGCCGGACACGTCGCCGACGACGAACAACAGGTGCCCGTCGTCGAGCGCCAGCACGTCGTACCAGTCGCCGCCGATGTCAACGCCTTCGACGCCCGCGACGTACCGCACGCCGAGGTCGAGGCCCGGCACCTCCGGGAGCGACTCGGGAAGCAGGCTGTGCTGGAGCGTGGAGGCCACGGTGCGCTGGTCGGCCAGCAGCCGGGCGTTCTCGGCCGCGATCTTCTCGAGCTCGAGTGCGAGGTTCTCGGCCTGCTCCCGCTGGCGGATGAGGCGCTCGACCAGGGCAGCCGCGGCCAGGGACATGATCAGCCCGAACAGCACCAGCGCCCACGGCAACCACTCGAGCAGGGTCCCGCCGAGCGCGGTGCGGGGTGACAGCACGACCAGCAGCTTCTTGTCTCCGTACGGCACGACCTCGGACGCACCCCGCACGCGGTCTTCGACACCGCCGCTCGACGCCAGCAGGTTGTCCGGGTTCGGGCGTGGACCCAGGTAGAGGGCGTAATCGAAGTCCGCGAATGCCGAGTTCTTCGCCACCCTGGCTCGCCGGTTCTTCGGCAGCTGCGATTCGGCGTACACCACGAACTTCGAGCTCGGTCCCGGCACGGACTGTGCGTATCCGAGCCGCCGGTCCGCGCCGTCGAGCAGGTTCACGACGTTCAGGGTGGATGATCCGCCGGACGCGCGGTCGAGGACCTGGTTGATGCCCGCGGGTGACCGTTTCGAGAGCTTCGGCAACGTTCCGACGATGACGAGCGGCACCGGATCTTGCGTGCCGGTCCGCCACAGCGATGCCGAGACGTACGGAACTCCTGTCGCGGTCTCCGGCGACATCAGTCGTTCGAAGGACTTCGCGCCGCCGCCCGTCGTCTCCGCGAGCGCGGCCGCCGCGGCGAGTGGCACATGGGTGGTCGTGATCGCCGCACCCGTGACCGTGGCCGCCTCATGGACCCGCTGATGGAGCAGCCGATCCTCGTTGTCGTTGCGCAGCAGGCGGGTGCCGCCCGCCAGCAAGAGCGTGAGGAGCAACCCGACGACGAGCACGACGACCGCGCCCGCATGCGGATACCACTGGCGACGCGAAGCGACCTCGGCCGCGACGACCTTCGGCGGCCGCGGGTCCTCGGTGACCGCCACGGCCTCGGGATTCGTCAGGGCGCAAACGGCGCGAGACCGAGGCGGTCGCGGACCTCGGGGCGACGGAGCGGGGGCAGGGTCTTCGGCGGTTGGCGCCGGGCCGGCAGGCCGGCCAAGAGCTGCTCCGTGATGTCCGCGATCTCGAGCGCGGCAACGTCCATGGCGTGCGCGAGCGCAAGATTCGGCTTGGAGATCCCGGTGACCTTGCGAATGAACTGGCTGGAAGCCGCTTCGATCTCTTCGCGCGTCGCAGGGGGCTCGAGGCCGCGGAGCTCAGTGATGTTTCGGCACATCTGTCCATCGTAGAGTCCGACCCGCCCGCGGAGAAAGGTCGGTCGGACCGCGGCACCTCGTCTCCGGGTAGGTCGAGCCGCTTGCCGATCGAGGCGAGCGCGCCGCCGGTATCGTCGGAGCATCCCTCCTGATCGTCTCGCCCGCCTGCGTGCCATCTGCCTCCCCCTCCCGGAGGTCACCGAGCGCCCCAGCCACTCGGCTCCGACCTGGTTCGTGCGGGACAAGCGCAGCTTCGTGACGTTGTGGTCCGAGGGGCACCACGACAACGAGTTCCCGCACCTCTGGTGCGCGGCCCCGCCGGGCGCGCAGGACGAGCTGATCGAGACGGAGCCGCACCGGTTCTTTCGCCCGCCGTACGTCGGTCACCGCGGTTGGCTCGGTGTGCACCTGGACGGCAAGGTCGATTGGAGCGAGATCAGCGAGATCTGTCGCGACGCGTACCGGGTGGTCGCGCCGAAGACCCTCGTGGCCCTGCTCGACGCGAAGTGAGGGAGCGACCGTGAGCCCAGACGACACCACCACGCCCAACCCGTCCGGGGACGACTCGGTGGAGCGCCTTCGGCGCGAGCTCGAAGCCGAGAAGCAGCGCATCGCCGCGCTCGAAGCCGAGAACGCCGCGCTGCTCGCGGCGACTGGAGGTGATGCCGACGCCGCAGGGAAGCCGAAGCTGCGGAGCTCCCACCGCTTCTGGGTGTCGATCCTGCTCGTGATCGCGTGCCTGCTCACCCCGCTGTCGATCGTCGCGCTCTTCGTGAAGAACCAGATCAACGACACCGGTCGGTACGTGCAGACGATCAAGCCACTCGCGTCCGACCCTGCGGTGCAGGCGTACGTCGCCGCGGACGTGTCGAACGAGCTGTTCCGGCAGGTGGACATCCGGAAGTACGTCGAGGAGGCGTTGCCGAAGCGCGCCCAGGTGCTCGCCGGCCCGCTCACGAGTGCGTTGCAGGGATTCGTGCGGGAGGCGACGCAGCGCATCCTCCAGACAAGCCAGTTCCAGGCGTTGTGGGTCGAAGCCAACCGGGTCGCGCACACGCAGCTCGTCAACGTGCTCACCGGGAAGACGACCGGCGGCATCACCGCGACCGCGAACGGCGCGGTGACGCTCGACCTCTCCTCGGTGACGAAGCTGGTGCAGGCACAGCTGGCTTCCACCGGCATCGATCTCTTCTCGAAGATCCCGATCGGGAGCATCGGCGGGAAGATCACGATCTTCCAGTCGAAGGACCTCTACAAGGCGCGGACCGGCCTGCGCATCCTCGATACCGTCGCGTTCGTCCTCCCGTTCCTCGTCCTCGGATGCTTCGCCGGTGCGATCTACCTCTCGAAGAGCCGTCGGCGCGGCTTCGTCGCCTGTGCGGTCTCCTTCACGATCGGCGCGCTGATCCTTGCGCTCACGCTGTTCATCGCCCGCGGCGCGTACCTGAATGCCGCGACGGGCAAGGACCTTCCGTATGACGCGGCCGCCTCGGTGTACGACACGTTGGTGCGCTTCCTGCTCACATCCGTGCGCGCAGTGACGTTCTTCAGTCTCATCGTGATCATCGCGGTGTTCTTCTCCGGCCCCAACCGGTTCGCGATGTGGTTCCGGCTTCGCGTGCGCCAGGGTGCGAATTGGCTGGGCCACGAGAGCGACGTGGCGGGCTGGGAGTGGCTCGCTCCCAACGGCTTCGTGGTCCGACGCAAGAAGGGCCTGCGGATCGTGGTGGCGGCGATCGCGTTCCTCGTGCTGTTCCGTTGGCAGCACCCCACCCCGTCGATCATCCTCTACATCGCGATCGTCACGGTCGGGGTGCTCGGGGTCATCGAGTTCTTCGGCCGGGAGCCGATGCCCGACTCCGACGCCCTGCCCGGCTCGCCGGCCGGCGCCACGGCGACGGTGGCTCCGGGCTGAGTTGCGCCGCCGCCCGCCGGGGATGCTGTCCCAACCCCGCGCGAGGATGGACCCGTGACCGCGCTCGCCTCGCCCCGCCAGCTCTCCCTGAGTGCCGCGGGGCTCCCGGGCGAGGGCGACGGCACCTTCCACCCGGCCGTCGCGGAGTGGTTCCGGAGGCGGTTCCCGGACGGCCCGACGCTCCCGCAGGCCGAGGGCTGGATCCACATCGCGCAGGGCCTCGACACGCTCATCGCCGCGCCCACCGGCTCGGGCAAGACCCTCGCCGGGTTCCTCGTCGGCATCGACCGCCTGTACCGGGCCCACGACGCCGGCGAGCCGGTCACGGACATCACCCGGGTCGTGTACGTCTCGCCGCTCAAGGCCCTCGCGGTGGACATCGCCGAGAACCTCCAGCGCCCGCTCGCGGAGATCGCCGAGATCGCGGTCGAGCTCGGGCTCACCCCGGCGGACATCCGGGTCGCGGTGCGCACGGGTGACACCCCGACCTCGCAGCGCACTGCGATGCTGCGCCACCCGCCGAGCTTCGTGGTGACGACGCCGGAGTCGCTGTTCCTGCTGGTCACGAGCAAGGGCGGCCGCGAGATGTTGCGCACCACCGAGACCGTGATCGTCGACGAGATCCACGCCGTCGCGCGCGACAAGCGGGGCGCGCACCTCGCGCTCACCCTGGAGCGCCTCGAGTCGTTGTGCGACGACCGTCCGGCCCGCATCGGGCTCTCGGCGACGCAGCGACCGATCGAGACGGTGGCGCGGCTGCTCGTCGGCGACCGTCCGCTGCCGGCGATCGTCGATGCCGGCCACCAACGGGACCTGGACCTCCAGCTCGAGCTGCCCGATGGCGAGCTCGAGGCGGTGACCTCCGCCGAGCAGATGGACGACGTGCTCGACCAGATCGCCGAACTCGTGCGCCAGCACCACACCACGCTCGTGTTCGTGAACACGCGCCGTCTGGCGGAGCGGCTGGCCCACCAGCTCGGCGAGCGGCTCGGTGACGACGTGGTCGCCGCGCACCACGGGAGCCTGTCGAAGGACCGCCGCGCCCGGGTCGAGCGCCGGCTCCGCGCCGGCGAGCTCAAGGCGCTGGTCGCGACGGCGTCGCTCGAGCTTGGCATCGACATCGGACCGGTCGAGCTGGTCTGCCAGATCGGGTCGCCGCGCAGCATCGCCACGTTCCTGCAGCGCGTCGGCCGGTCGAACCACACGCGCGTGGGCACGCCGAAGGGTCGTCTCTACCCGCTGACCCGCGACGCGCTGGTGGAGTGCGCGGCCCTGCTCGGTGCGGTGCGGGCCGGGCGCCTCGACGCGATCGAGCCGGCGCGCCTGCCGCTCGAGATCGCGGCGCAACACGTCATCGCGGAGACCGCCGCGCGCGAGTGGAAGACCGACGATCTCTTCGAGCTGGTGCGCACGGCCGCGCCGTACAACGATCTCACGCGGGCGCAGTTCGACGAGGTCATCGCGCTCGTGTCGGGCGGCGTGGAGACCGGACGAGGAACGCGCGGCGCGTTCGTCCATCACGACTCGGTGAACGGCGAGCTGCGCGGCGGGACCTACGGCCGCATCGCCGCGCTCACCTCGGGAGGTGCGATCCCCGAGACCGGGGACTACCGGGTCGTGGCCGAACCCGATGACACGTTCATCGGCACGGTCAACGAGGACTGGGCCGTCGAGTCGATGGCGGGGGACATCTTCCTGCTCGGAACCCACTCGTGGCAGATCCGCCGGGTCGAGCCGGGCGTCGTGCGGGTTCGCGACGCGGGCGACGCGAATCCCACGGTGCCGTTCTGGATGGGCGAAGCTCCGGCGCGCACCGCCGAGCTGTCGACCGAGGTGTCGGAGCTGCGGCGCCACGTCGACGAGCACCTCGCGGCCGGTGACCCCGACGGCGCCCGGGCGTGGGTCATGGAGACGACCGGGCTGCGCGCGGATGCCGCGACGCTGGTGGTCGATTACCTCGCGGTCGGTCGGGCGGTGCTCGGGGTGACTCCGACCCAGGAACACCTGGTGCTCGAGCGCTTCTTCGACGACACCGGGGGCATGCAGCTGGTGCTGCACTCACCGAACGGCGGTCGGATCAACCGCGCGCTCGGGCTCGCGTTGCGCAAGAAGTTCTGCCGGACGTTCAACTTCGAGCTGCAGGCGGCGGCGAGCGACGACGCGGTCGTGCTCTCGCTCGGCCCGCACCACAGCTTCCCGCTCGACGAGGTGCCGCGGTACGTCACGAGCCGCGGCGTCGAGGAGACGCTGCAGCAGGCCATCCTCGACTCGCCGATGTTCCTGGCCCGCTGGCGCTGGAACCTCAACCGGGCCCTGTTGATCCTGCGGTTCCGGAACGGCCGGAAGAACCCGCCGCCGATCCAGCGCATGGAGGCGGACGACCTGATGGCCGCGCTGTTCCCGCAGGCGGCTGCGTGCCAGGAGAACATCACCGGTCCGATCGAGATCCCCGATCACCTGCTCGTGCGCCAGACGATCAACGACACGCTCAACGAGGCGATGGACCTCGACGGCGTGCGCGGCCTGCTCGAACGGATGGAGTCGGGTGCCGTCGAGGTGCACTGTGTCGACACGACCGAAGCATCCGTCCTCGCCCACGAGATCATCACGGCCCGGCCGTACGCATTCCTGGACGACGAGGAGCTGCAGAACCGCCGGACGAACGCGGTGCAGCTCCGGCGCGGGCTCAATGTCGACCTCACCTCGATCGGCGCGCTCGAGCCCGCCGCGATCGACCAGGTTCGGGACGAGGTGACGCCGGAGCCGACCACCGCGGACGACCTCCACGACCTGTTGAGCTCCCTCGTGCTGGCGCGGGCGCGCGACGAGTGGCGGCCGAGCTGGTCCGAGCTGATGGAGCGCGGCCGCGGACGGGTGCTCGACCACCACGGTCACGAGCTGTGGTGCACGACCGAGCGTCACGAGGATGCGCAGCGCGCGGTGGCCGGAGACGAGCCTGCGGTGGCCTCGGCACTGCGCGGCCAGCTCGAGATCTCGGGGGTCACCACGGTCGACGCGCTGGCCGAGGCGACCACGCTGTCACCGTCGCGCGTGAACGCCGGGCTCGCGGTCCTGCAGAACGAAGGCTTTGCACTTCAGGGCCGGTACACCGGCGGCGACACCGTCGAGTGGGTCGCGCGGCGCCTGCTGGCGCGCATGCACTCGTACTCACGCCGGACCCGGCGGGATGGCACCCGGGCGGTCACCGCGCAGGACTTCATGCGCTTCCTCCTGCGCTGGCAGCACGTCGCGCCCGGCACCCAGCTGGTGGGGGAGCCGGGGCTGCTGGCCGCGCTCGACCAGCTCCAGGGGCACGAGGCTGCGGCGGTTGCGTGGGAGCCCGAGCTGCTCCAGCGGCGCATGGGGAGCTACCGCCCCGACCTCCTCGACCGTCTCTGCCACGCGGGCCAGGTCGGCTGGCTGCGGCTCACCCCGCGGCCGCGTGACGATGCCGATGCACCGGTCGGGCAACCGTCGAAGGCCACGCCCATCGCAGTGGTGTTCCGGGAGGACGCCCCCTGGCTGCTCGAGGCCGCGCGCGCGGGTGCGGATCCGGTGGAGCCGACGGTCGGCGCGACCGCGGAGATCCTCGAGGTCCTGCGCGAGCGAGGGGCCAGCTTCTCCACTGAGCTCGAGGTCGCGACCCGGCGGCTGCCCGAGGACGTCGAACGCGCGCTCTGGGATGGCGTGGCGCGCGGCCTGCTGACCTCGGACGGTTTCGGCGCCGTGCGCGCCCGGGTGGGGGACTCGCGCAAGCCCGACCCGCGCCGCTTCTCGAGGTTGCTGCGCGGCGCACCGTCCGCCACGGCGGCCGCCGGACGCTGGTCGCTCGTGCCCACGACGGGCACGGACATCGATCGCGACGAGCTGGCCGAAGCGGTCGCGGAGCTCTTGCTGCGGCGCTGGGGGGTCGTCTTCCGGGACCTCGCGGTGCACGACTCGTTGCGGTTCCCGTGGCGCGAGCTGCAGTGGGCGCTGCGCCGGCTCGAGGACCGCGGCCTGGTGCGAGGCGGCCGGTTCGTCACCGGGTTCACGGGTGAGCAGTACGCGCTGCCCGAGGTGGTCGAGCAGCTGGCGCACGTAGCCAAGCTGCCCCGGACCGGCGAGCGGGTGACGGTCAACGCGACGGATCCGCTCAACCTCGTCGGCGTGATCGTGCCGGGTGCCAACGTGCCCACGGTCCGGACGCGCCATATCGTCTACGTGGACGGCGTCGCCGAAGACCCAGCCGTCTGACGCACCGAGCAAGAGCGCCGCGCGCGGCACCGTTGCACCGACGGGTACCCTCGAACCCACGAGGATCCGAGATGTTCGGACGCGCGGGTGAAGGAGCGATCAGATGGTGGAGACCGTGCACCCGGACCAGCATGCGCTCGAGC